>JADLER010000129.1 GCA_020846025.1 Bacteroidia bacterium
GCATCAGAGTTAGCATCAGCTTTTGAAACAATTGGAGGAGCATCAATATCTTTAGGTAATTGTCTTAAAGCCTGAGACACTTTGTCTCTTACGTCATTAGCCGCAGCTTCTAAATCTGCAGATAAATTAAACTCAACAGTAATAATACTAGAGCCTTGATTAGAAGCCGATGAAAGCGAACGAATACCATCTATTCCGTTAATCACTTTCTCCAGTGGCTCTGTAATTTGAGACTGAATAACATCTGCATTTGCCCCCGTATAATTGGTTCTTACGGTAATTACTGGAGGATCGATAGACGGAAATTCTCGTACACCTAGATAATTAAACCCAATTAATCCAAATAATACAATAATGATAGAAAATACTGTAACTAATACAGGCCTCTTTACACTTAATTCTGCAATATCCATGGTTTAGTTAACTGATTTTAAAAATTTTAATGCCACTTTATTTCTAACGGCTAATAAGCCAGACGCAACTATGGTATCGCCTTGATTTATACCACTTAATATTTGAATTTTATCATCATTTCTTATGCCTATAGTAACCATAGTTTCGGTTGCTACTCCATTTCTAGAAACAAATACTTTTTGCCCTTTTAGTGTAGGAATTACACATTCAGTTGGAACTAATAATGCATTTTCTGTTTTTTGAAGATTAACAAAAACTTTTACAAAACTGCCAGGATAAAACAACTCATTACCGTCATACATGGCCCTTGCTTTAATAGTTTTAGTATTTTCATCTACTCGTGGTTCTATAGCATAAATATTGGCTTTATATTCTTTCTCCGAGCTTGTATTCTCACTAGCAAATTTTATATCTACTCCTTTTTTAAATAACTCAATATATTTTTCAGGGACGGAAAACTCTACAAACACAGGTTTTATTTGAACTAAAGATGCAATAGGCGATTGTGTATTAATAAATGATCCCTCACTAATATTTTTTAATCCTATGACTCCCGAAAATGGTGCTACAACATTTGTTTTTGATATTTGAGCCAAAATAAATGCTTGATCAGCTTTTAAAGAATTTAACTCATTCTCCTGTATGTCCACCTCTTCTTTACTTATACCATTAATTGCTATTAATTTCTTTAACCGCTCTAATTTTTGTTCGGATAAAGTAATCTGCGATTTTGATTTTAATAACTGAGCTTGTAAATCAGCGTCATTTAATTTCACTAACAAACTACCTTTAGCAACCGTTTCTCCTTCTTTAAAATAAATTGCCGTTATTTTTCCACTCACCTCTGGAATAATATCAATTTGGTTCATTGCACCAATTTTTCCTGTAGCAAACACATCGTTATTCAAATCTGTTGGCTTAGCTACAAAATAGTTCACTGCCATAGGCATATTTCCTTTTCCTTTAAACCCATCTTCTTCTTTTTTTGAAAAGAATATAAATTTAGAGCCAATTAAAAGTCCTAAAGTAATAACAATAAAAATCCAATTAGGTATTTTTTTCATATTAATATTTTAAATTTTATTCGAGAAATTTTTCTTTTTCTTACGTTCGGTTTTCTTAATGGTAAAAAACAAATCTGTGAGTGGCAACATTTGCAAATTTTTAGATAAAGAACAAATCACTTTATTAAATGTAGCCTGATCCTCTTTTGAGATATTCTCAAAAATCTTTGAATCTATTTCCTTAAAAGCATGATCAATTTCTATGGTTTGTTTCTGTCCCTTTTTAGTTAAAAATATAAAATGTTCCCTTCTCTCATCAGGATTAACATTTCTATCTATCAATCCCGTTTTAATTAGATAATCAATTACCTTAACCATAGCGGTTTTATCAATAGATAAATTATTACAAATATATTGCTGTGTACATCCATTATGTTCGCTAATAAACTGTAAAATTGAGAAATAGCGTTCCGAATCAATATTTTCAAGCTTTTTACTTAAAGCACTAAAATATAATTTCGATAATATGAGTGTTTTTGTACCAATAGCAAATTTTTTATAGTTATCGTTTGTCATCCAAAAATAGTTTTATTATAAAATAGTTGGCAAATGTAACTAATTAAGTCAGAACGCATTTATAAATGTTGTTAAAACAAGCTTTATTCTTAAATTTGTAACCTTAATTTGCAGTATGAAAGTTTATTCGGCATATACGATTGAACAATTTGGAAGATACATCTTAGGTGATGTGCAAGCATTTAATTGGCTTGTTGAAAATGAATATAGAGAGTTATTAGCTACCCTTGATGCTATAAGAGATGATAAAAATGCTTTTAAATTTTTAATTGAGAATAAATATTTTGAATTAGCTGCGTTTGTTAATGCAATTTGGGACGATGAAAAGGCATTTAGATTTTTAATTGATAGAAAAGCCTTTGATTGGGCTGCCACTGCCAATTTTATTAATGGTGACGACAAAGCAAAAGAAGCCTTGAATAGAGCTGGGACAGCGCATTTTGTGGCAGTAGGTCATGCTATATTAGGTCGTATTCAAGAAGACGGCGACCGTAATGTGTCACCAATGGGTACCTTAAAAAACATGCTAAATTTTAGGCAAGCCTTTAGAAATTTAAAGAATAACAACTAAAAAATTATTTACCCTGTGTTAAAATTTATTTGTGCCATTGCTGGTTTTTTCTTTTTAGGACGTAACATTTTTGGTGCAATCATTGGATTCGCTATTGGATCTTACCTCGATTATTTTAATAGTTCCAATAAAGATTCTGATGGTTCAAAACGAAATCCTCATGATGATATTTTTAAGCATTATCAACGTCAAGCTGCTATGCAAAATAATAATTTTGCATCTATGCTCATTGCCTTATCTGCTGCTGTTTTAAGAGCCGATGGTAGTGTGATAAGAGCTGAACTTGATTTCGTAAAATCTTTTTTTTCACAACAGTTTGGTCCACAATTTTCTGTTTCACATCTACAAGAACTAAAATATTATGTAAATAGTGGCAACATACCATTAGAAAAGATATGTTACGATATTAAATTAAGAACCAAATTAGAAGTAAGAATCCAACTTCTACATTATTTATTTGGTATTGCAAAAGCAGATGGCAATGTATCTAATGTTGAGATAGATGTCATTAAACGAATTGCTCAACTACTTGAGGTACCACTGTCTGACTTTGAAAGTTTAAAAAATATGTTTTATCGAGATGTTAATTCAGATTATAAAGTTTTAGGAATTGAAAGTACGGCAACAGATGAAGAAATAAAAAAAGCATATAGACAAATGGCTATTCGATACCATCCGGACAAGGTGGCCACCATGGGAGAAGAGTACCAAAAGGGAGCGCACGAAAAGTTTCAAAAAATACAAGAAGCATACGAAAATATAAAGAAACAGCGAGGAATGAACTAAAAATCAATTCCTAATCCAATGACAAAACCTTGTGTGAATTTTCCATAAGGCCCATATCCAAGTACGTAATCAATCCTCACAATTTGAAACAATCTTTCAATTCCAAAATTTATTTCATAATACTGATCCATTTTATCATTAAATAATACATGGGCTCCAACAACTTCTTGCAATTTAGTTTTCTTTAATATTGGCAATTTATTAAATATAAACCCATTAAAATGGTGTTCTGCATGAGCTTCAGCAAACCAGTTTTTAGTACTATAAGTATAATACGGTAGTAATTTAAATGAATTGAGATAATTATTATTTGCTAAAATTGTTTGATTACCATCAAAATGTTTATAATCCATAAACTGCATATATCGAGTGCTTAAAAAATAGCCTGCTTTTAACTTGTAAGAAATAGTTCCTAACATGCCAATACGAATATGATCATCTACACTCATCTTTATTAGATCATAGTCTGCCTTGGTATTCAAACCTGGAATTGCTTTTGTATATAAAATATTAATAACAGGAAATTTATTCTCTTCAATTATTTTTTGATAAGGTTTTGTAATAAATTTTTGTTTAAATCTTATAGAAGCTCCTATTTCTATAACAAATGCATTATTAATTGTAAACGATGAATCATCTGTATAAGGATGTAAAGGATCATTACTTGTAAATAGTTTTTGTTTATCATCCACCCACAAATCATTTGATGTATTTCGTAGTGGCGCACGTTCTGCATACTCAGCATTAATTGTTGTAATTAATCCATTTACTATTTCTCGCTTATAATAAGCAGATGCAAAAGTTTTTTTATACAACTTCATGAAGTTATCATTATTAAATAATGAGTATGAAGTATTAATTGTAGGATTTATTGGATCATTTCCATTAAATTGAGTGGCAGATGTACCAGCCCTAATCTGAATGGAAGAAAACTTCATAGGATTTATGGTATATTTATAATTTGCGATACCGCCCCATAAGTAATTCGAAAAACCATAACGTGTTGCTGCTGTGAAATGGTGATTTTTAAAATTATCATTTTGCTTTGTTGCATCTAATTTGATAGAGGCATTAACACCCTCAACAGTATTATACTGAATACCAGAAGTTAGCAAACCGGATGTAGTAATATTTAGTTGTTTAGAGGATTTATGATATGTATATCCAACAAACAATTTACTCAATTTTAATTTATTAATTTCTCTATCCAAACTATCTTGATATCGCGCACTATTTCTAATAACAGCAATACTGTCTTTTTTCCTATAATCTTTTTGTTCTTCGTCGGTTAGTGGAATGGGTCTTGAATCTTTCCAATATGATGAATCTTTTTTATTTGATCCCTCCTCTACTTTTAGTACTTCATTTTTAAAAAACCTTTTAGAAAATTCCGGATTTAAATTATAGTCAGAAAAGACAGCATTAAAATAACCATCTCCAACAAATCCTAATACTTTAAAATTAAATGAGAGATTTAAACTGGTTGGCATCCACACATCATTGGTAACAGGAGCTTGTAATTGCTTAATCCGAATTGTATCTACAAACTTTATTTTTGTTTCTTTTGTTAACAATAAATCTACACTATGAATGCGCCATGTGTTTTCTTGTATATAAATAATACCTCTAAAACATGGATCGTTTGTTCTTTTAGGAATTACTTGAATTTTATTAATCATTTTACCATCTTCAAAAGTAGTGCCTAATAATTTGTAACGATACGACCAAAGTGCATTTTCATTAATTGGAGAGATAAATGGGTGATCACTTAAGCCTTCGAGAGGAACTAAATTTTGATATAAATTAAATTTCATATCACGAGCCTGATTAAAACTAAACGTTTTATTATCACCACTTACTCTACTCGAGTACATAATCTCTTTCTCATCATTTGGCTTCCTATAATAATATTTACTTTCGCTTTCACTTAAATATACAACACCTAAAAGTGTAGAGTCTATTTTTTCGCCTGTTGTATTTAAGGCATTTAAAAGTTTAATCATTTTAATAGGAAAATTTTTTAATCGCTGTAATCCTTTAACATAAGCATTACAAGAATAGGCATCTACTTGATTCAAGTAATCACTCCGTTTTTTGATGGCTTGCCGAATGACAGCATATGCTGGATCTTCTCCATCTTTAATTATAACTTCACTTAGTTGATAGCTTTCTGGAGTTAAAGCGATATTTTTTTGGATGTTTGAATTTATTATTTCAATAGCTACTATTTGTTTTTTAAACCCTACATATTGAAAAAGCAGTTCATATTTACCAGGTAATAATTTTAATGTATAAAATCCATCAACATTAGCGTTTGAACCTATAGTAGTACCTTTAATTAAAACAGATGAAAACGCTAACCCATTCCCTACCTCATCTGATATTTTTCCGCTTACGGTATAATACTGCGCAAAAAATATTTGAGAGTATCCAAGAAAAAATAATATCAATAATTTCCTCATAAACGTTTTAGGACGTTTAATATAGCGAAAATGTTAGATAAAAAACTAAAAAGTTATTACCAGCCTAAAACCCAAGAGAAAATAAGAGGTGCTACAATGGTGGCATCACTCTCTACAATAAATTTAGGTGTATGAATATCTAATTTACCCCATGTAATTTTTTCGTTTGGTACAGCACCTGAATACGATCCATAAGAGGTAGTTGAATCCGATATTTGACAAAAATAGCTCCAAAAAGGTACATCATGCATTTCCATATCTTGATATAACATTGGCACTACACAAATAGGAAAATCGCCAGCAATTCCACCTCCTATTTGAAAAAATCCTACACCTTTTCCGCTACAATTTTTAGTGTACCAATCAGCTAACCAAGCCATGTATTCAATACCACTTTTCATGGTACTTGCTTTTATCTCGCCTTTTATAACATACGAAGCAAAAATATTACCCATCGTACTATCTTCCCAGCCCGGTACAACAATTGGTAAATTACGTTCTGCGGCAGCTAACATCCAACTATTCTTAGGATCAATTTCGTAGTATTGTTTTAACTCACCGCTCAATAAAATCTTGTACATGTATTCATGTGGAAAATAACGCTCACCTGCAGTATCTGCATCTTTCCAAATTTTATGAATATGTTTTTGTAAACGTCGAAAAGCTTCTTCTTCAGGAATACAAGTGTCGGTTACACGGTTATAATGATTTTCTAGTAAATCCCATTCTTCTTGAGGTGACAAATCGCGATAATTAGGTACACGTTTATAATGGCTATGAGCCACCAAATTCATAATATCTTCCTCTAGATTAGCACCAGTACAAGATATAATATCAATTTTACCCTGACGAATCATTTCTGCTAAAGATTTACCTAATTCTGCGGTACTCATAGCACCAGCTAAGGTTACCATCATTTTTCCACCTTCGGTTAAGTGTAATTCATAGCCTTTGGCTGCATCTACCAATGCGGCGGCGTTAAAATGTTTGTAATGAGTTTCAATAAATTTGGAGATCGGCCCTTTATTTTCAGCAGTTGACATGATTTTAGAATTTTAAAGAGGCGAATTTACTATTTTTATATAAATATATGTGCTAGTTTTTTAAACAATATTCCATAAAAAAAACCCGCCATGTGGCGGGTTTTTTAAAATAGTATTTCTATAATATCTATTAGAAATGGAAGTTTAAACGAATTGTTCCTGTTGGACCGAAGAACGAATTGTTATTATCTGTATCAAATCCAAATCCACTAGATTTATTTCCAGTAGTTTCTTGAGTACCAACAACTGAGTTACCAGACCCATCGATACCAATTGATTCAGTAGTAGTTTTTGATTTTCCTTGCATTCCAAAACCAATACCCCAACCAAACTCACCACCAATTGAAACTTTAGGCGCTACAAAATACTCAGCTCCTACAAACCCACGAACACCAAACATAAAACCTAAACCATTTTTTCTTTGTGTTACACGAGCAGCATTACCATAAGTATCAGTAGTAATATTAGTACCAAAGTTTGTAGAGTTAGCTACAGTTACAGGAGGTGTTGCGGTTGGAGCTAATGCATTACCATAAGTGTATTTTTCACCACTTGTATTAATGCCAAATCCAACTTCTGCACCGTAAATACCTTGTAAACGAGTTTTTCCACGACGTTTTTCAAGACCAACTGCAATACCAATATTAGTATTTGAAGATTTACGTTTATCTTCTACCATTGTAGGTACAGTTGGGAAAGTAGGAGCTGTAGCAACCGGTTGAGCAATTTGTGCTTTTGTGGTATTACTATTAAATCCTAAACGTAATGATGCACGGTAAGCGGTATTAGCATCTTTAAAATACTTACCAGTAATTGCATTATTAGTAGTTAAAAAATTCCAATTTGGAGCTGCGTTAGCTGCTGTTTTTCCAAAGAAATTACCTACATAATTTAAAAATGGAGTAGCATCTACACCAATAGCGTAGTCACCAGCCTCTGGTAAAAAAGGCTCACCTTTTTTTGAAGTTAAATCTTGAGCAAAAGCATTGGTTACACCAAATGCCATAGCTACTAGAGCGATTGATTTTTTCATAATTGTTTTATTTTTTTGTTTATGTACCACAAAGTTTGTGTTTATTTCGTCGCAAAGTTATGAACTATTTTTTAGTTTTAAACAACTTTTTGTTAATTGTCTGACAATCTGATTAATAAAATTCTATGGGTTTTTATTTTGAAGCATTGGAACAAACTTAAATTTACCAAATTCTTGCTTAACATATTCATTCTCAGTCTTTTTAACAATAACATTCATAATTTGCTCTGCTCCTTCCCCTACTGGAATAACTATTATTCCCCCAATTACTGTTTGTTTAAGAAGTTCTTCGGGAATATAAGGAGCAGCAGCAGTTACAATTACTTTATCAAATGGAGCAAATTGTGGCAAGCCTTTATATCCATCACCGTAAAAAATTTTAGCGCCCCGATAGCCCAATCTTGGTAAAAACAATTTGGTTTTATCGTACAACTCCTTTTGGCGCTCAATTGAATATACTTTAGCTCCCATTTCTAATAATACAGCAGTTTGATACCCACAGCCTGTGCCAATTTCCAACACTTTATCACCTCTTGAAATATTTAATTTTTCTGTTTGAAAAGCAACAGTAAAAGGGTGTGAAATAGTTTGACCTGCACCAATTTTTAGTGCTTTATCGGAATAAGCATGGTCGAGTAATGCAGGGCGTGCCGTAGATTCGTCAAAAAACAAATGCCTCGGTATTTTTAATATAGCATTAAGAACATTGGCATCCGTAATTCCTTTTTCTTTAAGTTGCTCTACTAATCTTTTTCTTTTACCTCTAAAAAGATATTCATCCTCATTATTAATTACAATTTGCATGGTATAAAACTACATAATTTTAATAGCTGTATAATTGAATTATTATGAGTCTTTCTAACAATGAATTTTTAATAGAAATTTATGAGATTAAATACAATAAGTAACCTATATTTACGTTTTGTTTTTATGAGGTCTAGCTATATATTGTTTCTATTGTTGGTTTTTGTTTTATCATCTTTATTTTCCTGTAAAAAAGATAAGTTAAAAGCTCCTGAGGCCTCATTTTTAATTGTAAATAATGTACGTGTAAAAACAAAAAAGATAAATCCTAATCAAGGAAGTGAAAGCCACAATATTACAGATATGTGGTATTATGTTAACGGTAACTTTAAAGGTGTTTTTCCTGTTGGTTCTGTTATGCCACTAGTAGCAACTGGCAATGTAGAAATAACTTTATTTGCAGGTATAAAAAACAATGGGATTTCAGATACTCGTGTTCCATATCCTCCTTATTCACAAATTACCTTTACATTAAATATTGAGCCTGGTAAAACCTACACCTACTCACCAGAATTTACTTATAACAGTACCGCATTTTTTTATTACGCTGATGATTTTGATGGTAGTGGTAGTTATTTTAATTCGGATATTAATTACAATTGTATTGTTACACATAATCCTACTAAAACATTTGGTAACACAGGGGGTTCTTACTACATGACCATGTATGATACGGCTAATGTAGCTCGATTAATACAAACTAGCCAATATTTTTTACCAAATTCTGGTGCTGTAATTTATGTAGAAATGGACTATAAGTGTAATCAAACTCTTACTGCTGGTTTATTTGCAGAAAACAGCACATGGTTACCTATACTAAACATAACGCCTACTAGCGAATGGAAAAAAATTTATATTCAACTTACTAATACAGTGAGTTCTAGTACCTTTGCTAATTTTAGATTTTATATAGAAGCAACCAAAGAAGTAGCTAACCCAGAAATTTATATAGATAATATTAAGTTAATCTATCAATAGTACATGAACAAAACGCTACAAACTATAAAATATATTTTAGCCGATTTTTTATCAGCTTGTTTAGCGTGGAGTATCTTTTACTTATATCGTAAATTTTATATTGAACCCGAAAAATTTGGCATCTTACCCAAACAAGTTTTTGATAGGCAATATATTTTAGGAATGCTCATACTTCCTTTAGCATGGGTATTAGCTTACTATCTTACTGGTTTTTATAAGAATAGTTATCGTAAATCAAGAATTAATGAAGTAATGCAAACTTTTGCCACTTCACTTATTGGAGTAACATTTATTTTCTTCTTTATACTCTTAGATGATTTTGTTTACAACTACAAAGCCTACTACAAAGTATATACCGTTTTATTTGTACTTCATTTCTCAATTACTGTTCTTTTTAGATTTATTTTATCGAGTATAACCATTTATAAAATTAACCAAGGTAAAATTGGATTTAATACGGTTATTATAGGCAGTAATCAACGCGCATTAAAAATTTTTGAAGAAATTACACAAAGCAGAAAAAGCTCAGGGAATCGATTTGTTGGTTTTATTCATCTTGATGAAAAAAATGGCTTCTCAGAACAACTTAAAAAACAACTCCCTCATTTAGGTGAATTTAAAGATTTAAAAGCTATTGTAAATACGCATCAATTAGAAGAAATTATTATCGCCATTGAATCTTGGGAACATGAATACCTTGAAAAAATAATAAACGAACTAAACGATTACGAAGCCACTATAAAAATTATACCTGATATGTACGATATCTTATCAGGACAAGTTAAAATGGATTCGATCTCTGAAACTGCTTTAATAGTTATTAATAAACAAGTTATGCCTAATTGGCAACAGGCTGTAAAACGTTTTATTGATGTAAGTGCATCATTATTTGTGTTAATTGTTTTTAGTTGGTTATACTTCATTCTTATTATTTTAGTCAAAATTACATCGAAAGGTCCTGCATTTTTTAAACAAGAACGCATCGGTAAAGATGGGAAACCATTTAAAATTATAAAATTTAGAACCATGTATATAGATGCTGAAAAAATGGGGCCGGCATTATCTAAAGAAAATGACCCACGGATTACTAAACTAGGAAAATTCTTACGTAAAGTTCGTCTTGATGAAATTCCTCAATTTTACAACGTCATAAAAGGCGATATGAGTTTAGTAGGCCCTCGCCCCGAGAGACAATACTATATTGATCAAATTATTTTAAAAGCCCCTCATTATGTTCATTTACATCGAGTAAGACCTGGAATAACTGGTTATGGTCAGGTAAAATATGGCTATGCCGAAAACATTGATCAAATGGTATCTCGAGTTAAATTTGATTTATTATACATAGAAAACATGAGTCTTGTGATTGATTTTAAAATTCTCATTCACACAATTTTAATTGTAATTCAAGGACGTGGTAAATAATTTAAACTAAGTAGAAGATTATTGCGACTTCACAAACTTTAAATTACAGGTTGATTCTGATGTAATTAACTGTAAAAAATAAATACCATTAGGAAAATCAGCACAATCTATTGTATATAAGCCTGAAAAAGACAATTTTCTGTTTTCTACAATTTCACCATTTATCGTCATTAATTTCATTTCTACATTCATGATATTTGGAGATAGCTCACTTACAATAGTTAATTGTTCATTGATTGGGTTTGGAAAAATTGAAAACTTGGATTTAAAAGTGTTTTCCTTAATAAAGACACTTACATCTTGTTGCCAAATACTATCTACCCATTGTGGATTATCAATAAAAGGATTTCGATTATGCTGGTAGCGATAATAAATAGTATCGTTACGCGCTATTTCTTTAGAACTAACCGGATCTTGATGATGCCACTGTAATAATACATTTACTTGCCATGGTAAAATAGTTGCTTTATTTGTTGCCGATGAACTTGACCAACTGGCATCTTCAGTGTAATAACGTGTACTCATGTAAAAGTAACTACGAGCTAAATCACCTTTATAATCATCAATAGGCTCAAAAACGGTACCCGAGTATCCAAGATTGGAACATGGCCCTAACTTACTACCATTTAATGTAGTGTATGAAGCACTTGAAACATTCCCATACGGATAATTACTTCTAATTCCATTTACCTTACCATCTGTTGGATAAATATGAAACATATCTGAAACAGGGCCTGAAACAGAATTAAACCAACTTTGTGGCCAACTATGCTCTCGATTGTAACAGTCACCTTCTACGCTATAACTTCCGCATTGATCCGTATTAAAAGTAAAACTATATGGAGGTGTACCGCTAGGAATATCGCTATAAATATCCCATACCTTACCATTAGGTTTTCTATCAGTTTTTTGATAAGTATTCCATAATCCTGAATATGAAATGGTAGTATGATTTTTAATTATATTATATAAAGCTACTTTTAGTGGAAGCCCTGTCAAACCCTGAGCAGAATTATAATAACCTGCAGGAATTTGAGCTACACCAATTACTGATGAAATAATTAAAAAAAGAACCAATTTCATTTGATTAATTAAAATATGAAAAAATACGTTTTTATGAAGTTTTTAATTTATTAATCTCTGCCACCACCAACTTTCTTTTTTCATTAAAGTCGTTTACTTTTTGTTTTTCGGCAGCAATTTTATCCTCCACTTCTTTCATTAATGGATTTGAACCTTTACTGCTTAATTTAAAGAAACCTAAATTATTATCGTACGTTTTTATTCTATTATTAATTTCATCTATTTGTTTCTTTAAATAATCTGATTCTTTCCTAAGTAATTGTTCAGGATTTTCGCTATTTACAAAGCGTTCTAACTTTGACTTAAATTGAAGCATAAATTTTTCATTAGTGCTTAAATTCAATTTCTCATACATTTCATCTAACTTATTATAAAATGCGTCGTTAATACGTTTTTTATCTTTCATAGGTACTAGCCCCAAAGCATTCCAATCAGTTGAAAACTGTTTTAATGCCGCATAATTCGCATTTTGGTCATCGGAAAAAGTAAATTCATTCAATTTAACTAAAAATGCTTCTTTAGCTTTTAAATTTTCTTCATAACCTGCATCTAGCGTTTCAAAATGTGCTTTCTTTGCATCAAAAAAATGATTACATGCTGATCGAAATTGGTTATACAACTTAGTTTCATCACCGCCAGCATGCGGTGTTTTTTTCCATTCTTCTTGTAATTTAATGAGCGCTAATCCTGTTTTTTGCCAATCTGTACTTTGGTTTAATTCATTAGCTTTAGCAATAAGAGCTTGTTTCTGTGCTTTAATGCTAGTCAGCTTTTCGTGATGGCCTTCAAAGAATATTTTTTTCTTATCAAAAAACGCATCGCAAGTATCTCTAAAATCTGCCCACAGTTTATCATTTTCTTTAGCGTGTGTTCTACCCACCGTTTTCCATTCGTTCTGAATAGTAATTAATTCATTAGTAAGGTTATTCCATACTGTTGCACTAGCGCTTTCCGACTTTGAAAGAATAGAAAGTGCTTTATTTAACAACTCGGTTTTACTATTCAAGTTAGCCTCTTTCTCTTCTTCTATAGAGTTGTAATGTGATTTTAACTTAGAATACACTTCATCTAATGCTAAACGGTAACTGCCTTTAAGCTCATCCCATTTTTCATTTAATACGGGGCCTATTTCTTCCCAATCGTTTCTATAAACTTTTATCAAACGTTCAATTTCTTTAGCATTTGTAAGCTCTTTCAACGAACGTAACTTTTCTAAAATTTCAGTTTTTAATTCATAATTACGCTTTAGATCATGCTCTTGTAGTTGTTTTGATAAATTAAGTTTATAATTAAACTCCTCAATAGCTCTGCTATATTCAGCTTGAATTTCTTTATATTTATGAGTAGAAACTGCTCCTGTATTTTTCCATTGTCCTTGTAATTCTACAAGCATCTTTATAGCAGCACCTATATTTTCACTAACCTGACTAAGATCATTTATCTTTGCAATAATTTCTTTTCTAATAGTAAGATTTTTAGCTTGTTCAGTAGCTAATTTAGCATCTTCCTCTTTTTTTCTTTTTTCAAATTTTTCAAAAAGATCTGCTATTCTGATATCATCAACAGACTTAGCGTACTCAAATTCTTTGGCTTTATTTCCATCATCAACAAACTCTTGTTTAGCCTTCTCAAATTCAATTGTCCAAGCTTTTTGATACTCTTTTTGCAGAGTGCGCATACGGTTAGCAACAGCACTAACTTCAGTTTGCTGAAGCATTTCTTCTAATTGTGCAATAATGTTCTGTTTCATTTCAACTTTATATAGAATCGTGTTATTTTAACCAAAAATAACCCAAATATTTATTTAAAGGAAATGAGTAACCTGTTTTTTTATTAGATAAATAGTTTAAATTTGAGCAGTAAATGTTGTTGTATCTTAAAAATTAGGTTTTAGTAAATATTTACTATAAAAATCAACAATATGTTTTACGGCTTCATCAGCAGTATCAACTATTTTAAATAGGTTTAAGTCATCAGGACTAATATTATGTTCTTGTTCTAACATCACAGTTTTAATCCAGTTAATAAATCCACACCAATATTCAGAACCTACAAGAACTACTGGAAATTCAGCGATTTTGTGAGTTTGAACAAGGGTTAAAGATTCGAATAATTCATCTATGGTACCAAATCCCCCTGGCATACCAATAAAGCCTTGGGAGTATTTTAAAAAGATGGTCTTACGAACAAAGAAGTAATTAAAATCTAAACTCTTATCTCTATCAATAAAATCATTTGGCTTTTGTTCAAAAGGTAAATCAATATTTAACCCAACCGAGTGTCCATTACCTCGTTTTGCACCTTTATTAGCGGCTTCCATAATACCTGGCCCCCCACCAGTAATAATTCCATAACCATGTTGCGTTAATTTATAGGCAATTTCTTCGGCTAAAAGATAATATTTATTGTCAGGTTTAGTTCGAGCCGAGCCAAAGATTGATACACAAGGGCCTATTTGTTGCATTTTTTCAAAACCATTTACAAATTCACTCATAATTTTAAAAATATGCCAACTATCTGATGCTTTTACATTATTCCAATCTTTAGGTGCAAATGCTTTACGTATTTTTTCTTCTTTTTTATCTTGTGTCATAATAAAATATTAAATTATTGTTCAACTATTTTTCGTGCCTCGTTAATATCCATACGTTTCCCGTCTTTAAATGCAGCTACAAAACAATCTTTGTAACCCAACTCCCTTAACTTATTTTGTTGTTTTACAGCATCTTGCATATTTTTATATGAACCAGAAGTGTACTTAAAAATAGAACCCACTTTATAAAACCACACATCATTTACGTTTGGAAATTTTGTTTTTACATCTACTTCGTTTTCTAAAGTTGCAAATTGAACTTTAAATTCTATTCGATTTTTATTTTCATCAATTTTAATTGAATTTTGTTTTAAACTATCTTGTTTTGCAATTTCAGCTTGTTGTTCTTTTAAAATCTTATTAATTTCTTTTATCTTTTTATCGGCTAATTGTTTATCAGGCACATCTATATTGTAAGCTTTTTGATACATTTCTAAAGCTTCGTTATATTTTTTGTTTTTTAACTGTACTTCGGCTAAGGCAATCAGTTGGTTATATTTTTTATCTATATTGTGTTTTTGTTGAGCAGATGCTATTGAATCAGCCTTGTTTTTTTTAAGTGCTTCTTCTTTTGCTTTTTGTTCTGCTTTTTCTTTAGCAATTGCCTCATTACGTTCCTTTTCTTTAATTTTAGCTTCGGCCTCAGCAATTATCTTTTTTTCGTTTTCATTATCATCTTCAATTTTACTCGAATCAATTTTATCTGTTGCTATATTTTCTGATTTTGAATCGTTTTCCATTACTGCATTTTCTTTAGAAACACTGTATTTCTCCTGTGGTAATGGCACTTGATTTTCAATTTCATCATTATAGATTTTCTTTACGCCTTCTTGTTCATCTTTATAATACCTAAAAGCCCTAAATAAACAAGCTGCAATATATGTTTGCCCTTTGTCCGACCCTAAAAACTTTTCTTCTTCAGGATTTGTTAAGTAGCCTATTTCTGTTAATACACTCGGCATAGATGTTCGCCATAATACCCAGATACTTTGGCGGTGTACGCCTTTATCTAACCTACCCGCTTTTTTAGAATATTGCTCCTGAATTTTTAAGGCAAGCCCAGCGCTTTGTATAACATAACTTGATGTGTAATTACTCATTATGATATAACTTTCTTCACTATTTGGGTCAAATCCTTGATACTTGGACTCGTAATTATCTTCTAATAACATTGCTGAGTTCTCACGTTGTGCCACCTTCATTTTTCCCTCCTCATTTTTTAATCCCATCACATAAGTTTCAGAACCATAAGGTTCTGGATTCACAGTTTCAACAACAATTAATTTACCTTTAGAGTTTTTAAAAGTTTTAGGGCGCATTTTTCCTGTTTTTTTATCTTTAATCATCACAGGTTTACCAGCTGCATTACAATGTATGGATATAAACAAATCGGCATTATTATCATTAGCTATTTTGGCTCTATCTTCTAACTCTACAAATACATCGGTTGTTCGGGTATAAATCACTTTTACATCTTTAAAGTGTTCTTTTATTAATTTCCCAAATTTAAGAGCCACAGCTAATGCAACTTCTTTCTCTTTACAACTTACGCCATTACAGCCAGGGTCTTTACCACCATGTCCAGGATCAATAACAATAGTTTTAACCTTTCGTTTTGGGTCTTGCTTAGGTACATGAAACGAAGAAAAAACAAGCACTAACAAAACTTGTGAAACTAAAAGCGATATAAAAAATTTATATTTTTTTACAATCATATCTTAATAAAAAACTACCAACAATTAACAGTAATTGTTAGTTTTGTAAGTTCAGGTAAATTTAGCTTCAAGTCAATATTAATACTGTTAAACATATATTTTTTATACCCTTATTATTGTTAATAAGTACGAATTCATTTTTAGCACAATCTGACCTGAGAATAGAAAACACTAAAACCGTAAACACTCCTACAAATTCTATCCCAACAGACAGTCGTGCTAAAAATCTTCAAACTCCTCCCCTTGTTATTAAGGATAGTACTCAAACTGTAACGGTAGATACATTAGATACTGAAGATAGTGAACCTCTTGAACATCCTATTGAATATAACGCTAGAGACTCCATAAGATACGAAACTAAAGGACAAAAAATTTTCTTATTTGGTGATGGAAGGGTTAAGTATGACGGTATGGATATGAAAGCCGAATTTATTGAGATTGATAATGAAAAAAATACCCTTACAGCCTTTGGAAAGACAGATAGTTTAGGTAAAGAAACAGGAACACCCGTTTTTAATGATGGCTCACAAGAGGTGATGGCCCGAAAAATTGTATATAACCTTAAAACTAAAAAAGGAAAAATTTATGACATTAAAAC
>JADLER010000130.1 GCA_020846025.1 Bacteroidia bacterium
AGCTATTATCCGGCTGACGAATTTCTATTTAGCTTTTTGTTGTTAACTTCAACTTCAGTTTTTCAATTGGGCTGCAGTTCCGGGCTGGACATTATAAAATACCAGCACAGCAGCAAGCCCTACCGTTGGCTGTAATTTTGTAGCAGCCTAATAATTCAAAGTAAATACTTAAAATATGAAACAAACAATCCTGTTATTTTCTCTATTAATTTCTCTTTATACATATGGGCAAGACATCACAAAAGGTTTAG
This sequence comes from Bacteroidia bacterium, assembly GCA_020846025.1. GTDB lineage: Bacteria > Bacteroidota > Bacteroidia > B-17B0 > Aurantibacillaceae > UBA4416. Next base: position 252 of record JADLER010000130.1, read on the forward strand.
TCGCATATTACCCATTAAACGGTAACGCAAAAGATATGAGTGGCAATGGTTTGGACGGAAAAATGTTTGGAACAATCCCAACTGTTGACTTTAAAGGGAATAAAGACAATGCCCTACTTTTTAACGGCGTAGACAATTATATTTCAATACCATCTAAAGCCTTAAATAGTCTAAGAAAAGGAACTATATCCTTTTGGATAAATTTAGCTGACAATAAAAATGGAACAGTTATATCGAAACAACATGATGGTATAAATTCAATTAGCGTAATAGGTGTTGGATATATTCCGAGTGAACAAAATTCTACTACACCGGGTAGAATAGCTTATCATATTTCAAACAATTCTTCTACAAATGGAATTATTTATCAAATTGATAATAATAAATTCTATCATATCGTTATTTCATTTAGTGCAACTAAAATGATATTTTATGTTAATGGCGTTGCAACAAATACATTTTATGGCAACTACATTATACCATACGACGAAAACCCAACTCATACCACAATAGGTGCATGGTTAGGGGGGGGAGGCGGTAAATATCTAAAAGGGAAACTAGATGAAATAAGGATTTATAATAGAGAATTAAATGATAGCGAGGTTAAAATCTTATATAACATTGACCCCAAATCAGAATATAATACAAGTCAACAAAATACGCAACAAGAAATAAATACAAATCCACAACCAGCAAAACCTAAAGACGAACAAATTGTAAATGGGCAAATTGTATATAATGAACCCTTATTTGAAAAAAGTATTAAATCTTTCACAAAGATTAATAAAATCGAAGTTGATAATGAAAAAACTTTAGTTTATTACGATGTAATAAATTCAAATCCAATCAGTGAAGACGATTCATACTATACAAGAGAAATAAGAACTATTCATTTTTACATGCAAGGGGAAAAAGGGCAAGAAGCATTTGCACTTCAGGACGCAGAGAGTAAAAAAGTATATAAACAAATTAAAAGCAAGGCATCTAATATGCCGAGAGGTGTTGATAAAAAAAATTATGACTTAGTTGGGCAGCAAAGAAAATCGTTTGTTATGGCTTTCGAGAAAATAGACTCAAATACAAAAGTTATAAACTTATTTCATGGCTCTGATTATAATTGGGGGAAGACTTCAGGGGATTATTGGTTTATTTATGGAATAAAATTAATGTCAGAAAATGAGAAGACAAATTACATAGCAGAAAAGAATGAAGAAGAAAAGAACCGTCAAGAAGCATATGCTGCCAGTCAGGAAAAATATAAAAAAGAGCAAGCAGAAAATGAACGTAGGGAGATTGAGCGTAGGGCTTTAATCAAATCACAAATTGAAAATAGAACCTTTACTGGGTCACATTTTTACGAATATGGTAATTTTAAATATACAGGTAGTTTTATAAATGGTGTACCAAATGGTCAAGGGAAATGGGAAAAACCAGATGGGTCTTGGTATGAAGGTAATTTTAAGGATGGAGTTGAACACGGCCGAGGTACGTTAAGACAAAATGGCGGATTACGCTACACAGGAAATTTTACAAATGGCTATCCTAATGGTACTTTTAAAATTGAAAGATGGACATTGATGGGATTGGCTAAGGATACGTGGACTGCTGAATACAAAGATGGTAATTTAGTTAGTTCCTCACAAACTGAAACAGGTATGACAGATTTCTTAAATAGTAAACCGACAACTTCAAGTTCATCAACTAAACAAGAAAATAGTAGTACCAAAACGATGAAAGAAACCCCAACTGTAAAAAAGATTGAATTTGAGCAAACTAAATCATCCTTTGTAATGGGTGAATCTGAAAAATATTATGTAACATACAGTGATGGTACAACAGGATATTTATTTTATTCAAAAAAATATAGCCAATGGTATATAAACGATGGAGCAACAGATTTTGGTTATGACTCAAAAGACAATGCACTTTCTGCATTATATGAATACAAAGACAACAAAACGATTCGAAAAATAGGTAGACAAAAATAAAACTACTGCCAACATTGGTATTGCCAATAGTGGGGCTTGACATTGGAACAATCAGCAGCGGTAATTCTGCTGTGCTGTGGTTCGGGGCTTGACGAATAAAGCCCAGCTTTAGTTCTTAATATTTAACTTTATCAAAAAGCCAGGCAGCAGTTCCGGCGGACGAATATAAAATTCCCCACCATCGGCAATACCTGTCCGTTGTGCGGCAGCTTATTGAAACCCGTAACTAAAAGAAATTAATACTGACAGACAGAAAATATGATACCAGATTACCAGACTTTAATGCTTCCTTTACTTAGACTTGTTTCTGACGGACAAGAACA
>JADLER010000131.1 GCA_020846025.1 Bacteroidia bacterium
ATACGTGAGGTTGGCTTTAAATTTTAAAGGAATATCTGTAATAGTGCCAGATGGAGAAATATGAGATTTTTTTAATAATGTGTACCAAGGTAATGGTTCGCCTTTGAGTAAAGCTACAAAATGACGTAACTGTTCGGTAATAGAATCATTCGAACTGGTGATATTGGCTGTTTCGTTATTGTCGCTTATTGCCCATACACTATACTGTATTGTGTTTTTATCGAATGAATTTATGTTTAAATAATTGGCTAATTTTGTTAGACTACTATCTGCTTGTTTTCCAACAGTATATCTTATGCCTTTTATAGGACCTGATTTACTGGCTTCGCAACAATATCCATTTATTTCAATCATCTTTTTTTCAAGAGGCTTTAATACAATCATTTGTTCATTGGTTACTAATATATCCTGATAATCGTTTTTTGGATCATTAGAGTTAAAACGCCATCCTGCTGGGATTTTTATGTACAAAGTATCTTTTAAAAGATTAGTTAAACTATAGTCAATAGATAATCCGCCTCTACAAACTGCTTTGGCTGAAATGTATTTTTTGTCAAATGCTTTCTGGATGTTTGCGTTTGTTTTGGCATTTGAAGAAGTGTATAAACTTATACAACTAATAAGGCTAATGGTTATTGAGTAAGGTTTCATATTAGTGGTTTTTTTTGTATAACAAATCCATATAGAATTAGTAACACATTTTAAAAAAATATTTATATTGCATACTATTTTCACATAATATGACAGGGCTAAAATTTCGATTAACTGTAATGAGCTTCTTACAGTTTTTTATTTGGGGGGCGTGGCTAATAACAGTTGCCAATTATTGGTTTGGAACAAAGCAATGGGATGGAACACAATTTGGAGCCATTTTTTCTACTATGGGAATTGCCTCTGTTTTTATGCCCACCTTGTGTGGTATTGTAGCAGACAGGTGGATAAATGCCGAGCGATTATTTGGTGTTTTGCATATATTAGGAGGTTTAACCTTGAGTTTTGTTCCTCAAATAAATAATCCTAACGATTTTTTTTGGATTATTTTATTAGCAATGATTTTTTATATGCCAACTATTGCCTTAGCAAACTCAATAGCATATACTGCTTTAAAAAATAATCAATTAGATGTAGTGAAAGATTTTCCTCCAATTAGAGTATGGGGAACAATTGGGTTTATTGTAGCTATGTGGACTACAAATCTGACAGGTAATAAAGCTTCTGAGAATCAATTTTATATTGCTGCTGTTTCTGCTATTTTGTTGGGTGTTTTTGCGTTTTCGCTTCCAGCATGTAAACCACAACATAAAACTGTGTCTAACCAGTCGTTTATGGATTTAATAGGATTAACCTCTTTTAAATTATTTGCTAATTATAAACTCGCTTTATTTTTTGTCTTTAGTATGTTTTTGGGCGCTGCTTTGCAATTAACCAATGCGTATGGAGACGTGTTTTTATCTGATTTTGAAAAGGTGCCAGAATTTGCTAATTCTTTTGTGGTAAAATATTCAACAATTATTATGTCTATTTCTCAAATTTCTGAAACACTTTTTATTTTAGCTATACCGTTTTTCTTAAAAAGATTTGGAATAAAGCAAGTAATGTTATTTAGCATGTTGGCTTGGGTTTTACGATTTGGTTTATTTGCATACGGAAATCCAACGGATGGTTTATGGATGATTATTGCTTCGTGTATAGTGTACGGTATGGCATTTGATTTTTTCAATATCTCGGGTTCTTTATTCATCGAAACATCTACAAGTGCTCACATTCGTTCTTCTGCACAAGGCTTATTTATGATGATGACTAATGGATTTGGAGCTATATTTGGGAGTATAAGTAGTGGTTATATTATTGATACTTATTTTAAAACAAATACTGTAAAAGATTGGCACTCAATATGTCTTGTATTTGCTGCATATGCTTTAATTATCGCCATTTTATTTGCTATATTATTTAAACATAAACATAATCCTGAGGACATAAAATCGGTTTCGCATTAAAAAAATGTAAAAAAATACTCCCTTATTATAATTTATCATAATTAACTTGTAAATTAGCCAATCAATTAGACAACTATAATAAAACCACACCTTATGATACACTTAAACACTAACAAAATTATTATTACTACGGATTTTTCGGAGACTTCTTTTTTAGCGATTAAACATGGTGCTTTTTTAGCTCAATACACAAAAGGAGAAGTTTATTTATTACATGTTATTGCCAAATACTGGGAGAAATTTAATGTATTTACACCGAGTATAACAATTGAGAATATTGAAAAAGCGTCAGCAATTGTTCAGCAAAAACTAGAAGATCTAGCTTCTACAATTAGAAAAGATTATGGTATAAAAGTTACCACAGTTGTAAATACTGGGAATCCTACAACCGAAATTTTAAAATATGCTAAAGAAATTGGTGCAGGAATGGTAGTTATGGGAACACATGGATACAGTGCTTGGGAAGATTTAACAATAGGAAGTAATGCCTTAAAAGTATTAACACAAAGTCCATGTCCAGTACTTACTGTTACTGAGCACACTAATAAATTTGGGTATAAAAAAATTATTTTACCACTTGATATGTCGGTAACGGCTCGCCAGAAAGTAACATTAACCATGGAGTTGGCTAAACAATTCGCTTCTCAAGTATATGTGTTAGGAATGTTGCCAGAAGGTGAAGAAGATCAGAAAGGATCAATGCAGGTAGTATTAAACCAAGTAGAAGCTGTGGCTAAAGAACATGGTGTAATGTGTAGTTCTGAGATTGTTACTAATGTGGCAAATAGAGCAAGAACTACAGTTAAATATTGCGAAGAAAAGGGAGGAGACTTAATAGTGATAATGACTGATCAAGATGCAGAATTGAGCGGATTATTTTTAGGCCCTTATACTTTACAGGTTATTCACCATTCAAAGGCAGCTGTATTAAGTGTGAAACCTGAAGATTTATTTGTAAATGGAAATGATTGGGGTTTAGCTGGAACCTAATTTTATACTAAATACTTTTTATAAAAGAGGCTGTCTCAAAAGGGGCAGCCTTTTTAGTTTTGCCATTAACACATGCCTATCTAGGGCTATTTTGTAAAACCATTTTTTTTCTTAAATTTGCACGAATTTTAAACCTAAAATTCAATCTTATGGCTTCTTCTTATTTAGCAAACAAGTTTGCTCCCGAAGGCTTAACTTACGACGATGTTTTATTAGTGCCTGCATACTCAGAGGTATTACCTCGCGAAGTAAGTATGACAAGTTACTTTACTAAAAACATAAAAATAAATTCACCTATTGTTTCGGCAGCAATGGATACAGTTACCGAATATCGCATGGCAATTACTATTGCTCAAGAAGGCGGAATAGGGGTGTTACATAAAAACATGACCATCGCCGACCAAGCAATGCATGTAAGAAAAGTAAAGCGTAGTGAGAGTGGAATGATAGTAGATCCTCTAACGATAAGCGAAGTAGCAAAAATTAGCGATGCTTTAAATTTAATGGCCGAACATAAAATTGGGGGAATTCCAGTTATTGATACCAAAAAATGTTTTGTCGGAATTGTAACCAATCGTGATTTACGCTTTGAGAAAAATTTGAATAAATTGGTTAAGGAAGTAATGACACCAGCAAGTAAAACCATAACAGCTAATCAAGGTGTTACATTGAAACAAGCCGAAGAAATTTTACAAGAACATAAAATTGAAAAACTTCCTATTTTAGATAAAAACAAACAATTAGTGGGTTTAATTACCTATAAAGATATCATTAAGATTAAGGTGCGACCTAATGCTGCCAAAGATGAGATGGGGCGTTTGCGTGTGGCAGCTGCTGTTGGTGTTACATCGGATACCATGGATAGAGTTGATGCATTGGTAAATGCAGGAGTTGATGCCATTATAATTGATACAGCTCATGGGCATTCAAAGGGTGTTATAAACATGCTAAAAACAGTAAAGAAAAAATATAAGTCTTTGCAAGTGGTGGTAGGAAACATCGCTACAGGAAAAGCAGCATTAGATTTAATAAAAGCAGGTGCTGATGGTGTGAAAGTAGGAATAGGGCCAGGTTCAATTTGCACAACACGCGTAATTGCAGGAGTTGGTGTTCCTCAATTAACAGCTATATTAGAAGTAGCTGCTGCTGTAAAAGGTAAAGTGCCTATTATTGCCGATGGTGGTATTCGATTTACAGGTGATATTGTGAAAGCATTGGCAGCAGGCGCAAGTTCGGTAATGATGGGTGGAATGTTTGCTGGAGTGGAGGAGAGCCCTGGTGAAACGATTATTTATGAAGGCCGTCAGTTTAAAGCCTATCGAGGAATGGGTTCTTTAGAAGCTATGCAAAAAGGTTCAAAAGATCGTTATTTTCAAGATATGGAAGATGATATCAAGAAATTAGTCCCAGAAGGTATTAGTGGACGTGTGCCTTATAAAGGACCATTAGCAGATGTAATGTATCAAATTTTAGGCGGATTAAGGGCAGGTATGGGTTATTGTGGTGCAAAAGATATTAAAGCTTTACAAAAAGCACAATTTATTAGAATTACAGCAGCAGGTGTAAAAGAAAGTCACCCGCATGATGTTGTGATTACTCGCGAAGCACCAAATTACACAAGATAAATTAAAGCATACAAGTTAAGATTGTTAGCTGAAGTAAAATTAATTTGATTTAAGAATAATAATATGGTATTACCAATAGTTGTTTACGGAGACCCAGTTTTAAGAAAAAAATGTATAGATATTGACAAAGATTACGAAGGACTTTCTCAATTAATAAAGGATATGTATGAGACGATGTATGCAGCTAATGGTGTAGGTTTAGCAGCTCCTCAAATTAACAAAGCAATTAGATTATTTGTTGTAGATGCATCTCCATTTGCAGAAGTAGAAGAAGGTGAAGAACCTGAGTTTACGCCAGAACAATTGAAACAAATGAATGGCTTTAAGAAAACATTTATTAATGCACGTATTATTGAAGAAATAGGAGAAGATTGGAAATTTAATGAAGGCTGTTTAAGTATTCCAAAGATTAGAGAAGATGTATTGCGAAAGCCAACCCTTACTATTGAGTATTACGATGAACAATTTAAAAAACATATCGAAACTTATGATGGTGTTATTGCTCGTGTGATACAACACGAATATGATCATATTGAAGGAATATTATTTACAGATAAAATTGGTGCTTTTAAACGTAAATTAATAAGTGGTAAATTAAATGATATTACCAAAGGTAAGTTTAAAGCGGATTATAAAACAAGATTGTATCAAGCAAAAAAGTAATGAACCAACTAATAAAGTATATATTTAGTTTATCTGTTTTGTCAGTAATGGTTTCATGCCAAAATAATAAGCAACAGAATACTCAAAAAAATGTGGCTGTCAATAATTTTACAGATACATTAGCTAAAGTGAATGATGAGTGTGCTAAATTGTTGTTGGATGCTCAAAAATATGATCAAATATTTCAGAATGCTACAACTTTAGATGCAAATGTGGCTTTAATTGGCGTTGTTGCATTTTATAACTATGCAAATATTTGCCATAATGATACTTTAGGGCCAATTTATTTATTTAAGGCAGGACAAGTTTGTGCTTCTATTAATGATGCAGATAAAGCTAGAACGATGTATGAAAAATGTATAGCTGATTATCCAAAGTTTAATAACCGCGGAGCGGCGTTGTTTTTATTAGCGCAATTATATGATAATCAAACTGTGTTGCATAACGAAAAAACAGCTAAAGAAATTTATCAGCAAATCATCAAGGAATATCCAAATACTTCTTATGCAACGGATGCTAAAGCTGCTATCCAAAACCTAGGAAAAAGTGATGAGGAATTAGTAAAGGAATTTCTTAATAAGAATAAATAGTATTTAGCTAAGTAAAACTTTGCATATCGCTTAGTTTTTTATAAGCCCCGTTTAATGAAGATAATTGTTGGTGGTTACCTCGTTCTATAATCTCACCTTTATCCATCACAATAATCTCATCGGCATTGGCAATAGTTGATAAACGATGAGCTATGACAATACTGGTCTTATTCTTCATTAAATTGGTAAGAGCTTCTTGAACTAGTTTTTCACTTTCTGTGTCAAGAGCTGACGTGGCTTCGTCGAGTATTAAAATTTCTGGATTTTTTAAAACGGCTCTAGCAATACTTAATCGTTGTTTTTGTCCGCCACTTAATTTGCCTCCACGGTCGCCAATAGTTGTTTCATAACCATTAGGCATTTGCATAATAAAATCATGTGCATTTGCAATTTTAGCCGCTTGAATAATCTGTTCTTTAGTTACATCCGTTAACCCAAATGCAATGTTATTTAAAACGGTATCATTAAATAAAATACTTTCTTGTGTAACAACACCTATATGTTTTCTTAAACTTTGAAGATTTAGTTGTTTAATGTCTGTTCCATCTATTAGCAATTGTCCTTTATTACATTCGTAAAAACGACACAACATATCGGCTAAGGTAGTTTTTCCACTTCCGCTTTGTCCCACTAAGGCAATGGTTTTTCCTTTTTGTACAGTTAAGTTTATGTTTTTTAAAACATAGCCATCATCACCTTTATGATAAGCAAACCATACATCTTTATATTCGATATTGTTGTTAAATGAATTTAATATAGAAGCATTTGGTTCATCTTTTATGGTAATTTCAGCATTTAATATTTTATCTACACGTTCTTCACTAGCAATGCCTTTTTGAATATTGTTGTACGAGGTAGTTAATTGTTTGATAGGAGGAATTAGTTGAGATGCTAATCCAAAATAAGTGATAAATAATGCAGCTGTTAATTCATTCTTAAACACCATATTACCACCTATAAATAAGATAAGCATTAATATTCCTGCAACAATTGATTCGGTAAGCGGAGAACTTAAATCTGTTTTTCGATATACTTTTACTGATTGTTTGTAGAATGTTTGATTCAAGTCTTCAAATTTTTGATGTACCGTTTTTTCAGCACCAAATGCTTTTATGACTTTTAGGCTACCAAGACTTTCTTCTATTAAACTAATAATTTGTCCTAAGGTTTCTTTGGTTTTACGAGAGGCGTTTTTTAAACTCTTACCAAGTAAAGCGATACATAAAGCGGCAATGGGTAGTAATAAAATGATATATAAAGTAAGTTTCGCACTAATTAATAACATTAATGTAAATAAAATAACAACAGTGAGCGGTTCTCTAAAGATCATTTCCAAGGTTTGCATAATGCTCCATTCAATTTCTTGAACATCGGTTGTCATTCTACTCATTAGGTCGCCTTTTTTCTCATCGCTATAATAGCTAAGCGGTAATTCTAAGGCTTTTTTGTGCATTTTATTTCTTAAATCTCTAACCACTCCATTGCGAATAGGAGCAATAAAATACATCGCCATATAACGGCAGATGTTTTTTAAGAATGTGAGTACAAACACCAAAATACAAATAAGCATTAAAGCTTTTGCTTTACTTGTTTTAATAATTAATACAGCTAAATAATAATTTGAAAATCCTTGAAAATAGTTGCTACTAAAAGAAAAATCTGGTAAACCTTTGGTTACAAAATTTTGAATATCGAGTTCGTTATATTTAAATAATAAATCAAGAAATGGGGCAATAAGAGCTAACACAAGAGCCGAAAGTATTGCAAAGAAAATATTAAAAACAATATTGGCAGCCGTGTAACCTTTATAGTTTTTGGTGTATTTTAGTACTAAAAAGAGTTTCTTCATAGCTTACAATAATTAACCTTCAAATTTTTTAAGAATTAAATCTTTACCATTAAATTCTGCAAAGGTGCAATCATTTATCCATTCGCCTAAGTTAATATATCTCGAATGTTCATCAGCTTTTAAGTCTAATGGTAAATGACGATGCCCAAATATAAAATAATCAATGTGCTTTGTTTTAAGTTGTTCTTTGCAATAACTTAATAACCATTCATTTTCTTCTCCTAAAAATTGCTTATCGGAGTTGCCAGTATTAATACGGCTACGTTTGCTTGAACGGCGAGCAATCCAAAATCCTAAATTAGGATGTAACCGTGCAAATGCCCATATTAGAAAGGGATTAGTAAAACATTTTCTTAAAAATTTATACCAATTATCACCAGGCCCCAAACCATCACCATGTCCTATATAAAACGTTTTTTGGTTATATGTTTTAGTGATTGGTTGATGATGAATTGATACACCTAATTCTTGTACAAAATAATCTTTCATCCACAAATCATGGTTTCCAGTAAAAAAATGTACAATAATACCACTATCTGTTAATTCTGCAATTTTACCTAACAAGCGAGTTTGACCTTTTGGGATGGTGTATTTGTATTCCCACCAAAAATCAAAAATATCTCCAACTAAAAAAATCTCTTCAGCATCATGTTTTATGCTATCTAGCCATCGAATTATTTTTTTTTCTCGGGCAAGACTAATCTCAAAGGTTGGAACTCCTAAGTGAAAATCAGATGCAAAATATAGTTTTTTTCCACTTTGCATTAAAAAATATTATTATTAATAATTTCTTTTGGTTTTATGTTATGCAAATTTAAAGTAAATCGTATGGTTTCAAAGAAATTACCTCTGTTATTTAAAATGAGAGAATTTTTTATATCTTTAATATATTAAAAT
>JADLER010000132.1 GCA_020846025.1 Bacteroidia bacterium
GGTATTAGGAGCTACTTTAATTTTAATATTACCATTTAACTGTACAGAACGAGATGCGATATTTTGATGTGTTCTAATTTGTTGCATGTCGTCTTTAGTTAACCATCTTAATTCAGGATAAAATTTATCTTCGTTACCAACAGTTATTACACGTAAAGGTGTTTTTTCTAATTCAGCTAACTTATCATCTTTTACTTTCCATAAATTAATATATGAAGGAATAGGATCTTTTTCATAAGTACCTTGTCCAGCTAAGAAGAAGCCAATAACTGGTTTCTTTTGACCTGTAGAGTCTCTCTTTTGTAAAATGGGGCCTCCTAAAGAAAAGCCTAAAGAGTTGTATCCAAATTTATCAGTTAATTGAGAAGATATTAACTCAACACCACCTGCAAATTTACTTTGAGGACCACGAGTTGTTACTGAGATAATACCAGAAGTAGCGTCACCATATTGAGCAGGCACACCACCAGTGATAACGTTTAACTGTTCAACACCTTGTTGAGGAACACCTAAGCCACCTATTACTTTCACACCATCTACAAAATAAATAGTTGAAGATGAACGACCACCACGCACATTTAACGAAGAACCTTCATCAGCTTGATAAACACCCGCTGTAGTAGCTGCTACCGAGTTAATGTTTTTAGTTGCCATGTTTTGGTATTCTTCACGAGTTACAGTGCCTCCTGATTTCATATCACCATCAATTAATGGCTCTTGGTAGGCTACAACATCTACCTGACCTAAATCCACACCATCACCATTTTCTAATGGAATTTCTACGTAAGCTGTTTTTGCTTCACCAACAACAACGCCTTTAAATTCTTTGGCTTTGTATCCAACATAAATACCTTTTACATCGTATTTACCTGGACTTAAAGGCTTGATAACAGCAACCCCGTCCATATCGGTAGTAGCAACACCAACCTGTACGCCGTTTTGATAAGCTACGACGTTTGCAAATGGAATTGTTTCTCCACTATTCTTGTCTTTTAAGGTTACTTTAATTGCACCACCATTGTTTTGAGCCAATAAAGACGACCCAGCTACTAAAATTGTTACAAGTGATAGGTAAATTTTTTTTAACATATCTTTAATTTTTGCGTTACACACCCGTTATTATGAGCCGATAAATATATAAATGATAAGCTACTACTGCAAATTTTTATCTTGTTTTTTTGTAAAATACTGATTATGTGATTGTTATTTTCCAAATTTTTAGTGTTAATTGCCGTTATAACTTAACAAGAATTAACACGAAGTTAAGTTGTTAATTTCACATTTTTTAAGAAAACTCGATAAGTGTTAAAAGGTAATTAATAAGTGGTTAGATTTTACCAATAAGTGGTTTAATACTGTTGTACTTTTGGCGCTTTCTCTCCCGATTTTTTAGAGGCTTTTTTACCTTTTTTTCGGAATACACGTTGAAAAAACGGATCTCTTTTATGATCGTGATTACGCTGAGCCTTTGCTCTGCTGCGTTTCATGCGCTTACGTACTTCTTTTGTTTGTATGCGTTTATGATGTTCTTTTATTCGTTTTGCTTCTGCCTTTTCTTCTTTCCGCTTTTCACGAGCTGCTTTTCTATCTTCTTTGCGTAGTTTACGTTCGCTTTTAAAAGATTTTTCGTGTGGTTTATTATCACCTTTAGATTGAGATTTTAATGCGAAAAAAAACACACACATTACAAAGGTTAATATTAAACTTTTAATCTGCATGTCTAAGCTTTTAAAGGGTTTTAGGATCTATATAACGAATTACCTCCACTCCAAATTTTCTTAAAAAATCAACGCCTTCATCACTTGGTATTTTTTTATACTCAGCATAACTGTTTTTATAATACACTCGCTTTATACCCGTTGTATAAATCACACGAGCACAAGCAATGCAAGGCGATAAGGTAACATACAGAGTAGTGCCCTCAATAGCCATGTTATTTTTCACAGCATATAAAATAGCGTTTTGTTCGGCGTGCAAAGCTAAAGAACAACTCCCTTTACTATCACGCGGACAACCATGTTCAGGCCACTCCTCATCGCAATTGTGTGTACCAGCAGGCGGACCGTTATATCCTAACGAAACTATTCGCGTATCTTTTGTTAACACCGCTCCCACTTGAGCTTTTACACAATGTGAACGTAAGGCCAATTTTTCGGCAAGTTCCATGTAAATATCATCAAACGAGGGTTTTGACATGTGTTTACAAATTTTAAGCTTGTTCTACCGATTTAGCCATACGTTTGCGCTCATTTTCATCTAAGTAAATTTTACGTAAACGGATGAAGTTAGGCGTAATTTCAACATATTCATCACCTTGGATGTATTCCATAGATTCTTCGAGACTGAATTTAATTTTTGGAGCAATACGTAGTTTCTCATCCGAACCACTTGCACGCATATTGGTTAATTTCTTCTCTGCACAAATATTTACAACCAAGTCATCTGGGCGAATATGCTCACCAATAATCATTCCTGGATAAATTTCTTCGCCAGCTTCTACAAAAAACTTTCCTCTGTCTTGTAATTTATCAATGGAATAGGCTACTGCTTGTCCTTTATCTTTACTTATTAAAACACCTGCAATTCGGCTCGGAATAGCGCCTTTCCAAGGCTCGTACGATTTAAAACGGTGTGCCATGATGGCTTCGCCTGCGGTAGCCGTAAGCACGTTATTACGTAACCCAATAATACCACGAGAAGGAATTTCGAACTCAATATGCGTTAAATCGCCTTTTGGTTCCATGATTAATAAATCGCCTTTACGTTGTGTTACCAAATCAATTACTTTAGATGCTGAATCGCCTGGAACATCAACGGTTAACACCTCTACTGGTTCGCATTTTACACCATCAATTTCTTTAATAATAACTTGAGGTTGTCCTAATTGCAACTCGTAACCTTCGCGGCGCATGGTTTCTACTAATACCGATAAGTGAAGAATACCTCTACCATACACTAAATAAGAATCGGGAGAAGGTGTTTCCTCTACACGAAGTGCTAAATTTTTTTCAAGTTCCTTATACAATCTATCACGTAAATGACGAGATGTTACAAACTTACCATCTTTACCATAAAAAGGTGAGTTATTAATAGTAAACAACATGCTCATCGTTGGCTCATCAATAGAAATAAGCGGTAATCCTTCAGGATTTTCAAAATCAGAAACGGTATCACCAATCTCAAAACCTTCGATACCAGTAAACGCACAAATATCGCCAGCGCCTACCTCGGTTACTTTAGTTTTACCTAATCCATCAAATACAAACAACTCTTTTACCCTTGATTTTTGGGTAGAGCCATCGCGTTTTACAACACTTACTGGCATGTTTTCTTTAATAGTTCCACGATACACACGGCCAATAGCTATACGACCAATGAAAGAAGAATAATCTAAAGAAGTAATTTGTAATTGAAGTGTTCCTTCGCGTTTTGGTGCTAAAGGAATGTTCTCGAGAATAGTATCTAACAAATAAGTAATATCTGCAGTAGGTGTTTTATAATCAGGTCCCATCCAACCTCCTTTTCCAGAACCATACACCGTAGGGAAATTTAATTGCTCTTCGGTAGCATCTAAATTAAAAAACAAATCAAACACGCTGTCGTGTACTTCTTCAGGGCGGCAATTTGGCTTATCTACTTTATTAATTACTAAAATGGCTTTTTTACCCGCTTGAATCGCTTTTTGAGTTACGAAACGAGTTTGAGGCATTGGTCCTTCAAACGCATCTACTAGTAAAATAACACCATCGGCCATATTGAGTACACGCTCTACTTCGCCACCAAAATCGGCGTGACCAGGAGTATCAATAATATTAATTTTTGTTCCTTTATAAGTAACCGAAACATTTTTTGCTAAAATAGTAATTCCTCTTTCACGCTCTAAGTCGTTATTATCTAGGATTAACTCGCCAGTGGCTTGATTTTCGCGGAAAAGTTTACAGGTGTGAAGAATTTTATCAACCAAAGTTGTTTTACCGTGGTCAACGTGTGCAATAATAGCAATGTTTCTAATTTCTGACATGTGATTTTTTTTGAGGGGGCGAAATTAGTGAAAAATTGTGAGAATGAGAAATTTAACGCCTAGTCCATTACAATAAAGTTCTGAATAATAAGAACAGAGCTCCAGAAAGTATAATTGTTACAGGTAAGGTTAAAACCCAAGCCATAAAAATGTTGAGGATGGTTTTTCGTTGTAAATTCTTTAATCCTTTTTTAGCTACCATACTTCCCATAATACTGGAACTTAATATGTGAGTAGTGCTAACTGGAACTTTGTAGCCTGTAGCCACTCCAATTCCTAATGCTGTTACTAATTCAGCCGAAGCACCTTGAGCATAACTCATGTGTTGTTTACCAATTTTTTCTCCTAAGGTTCGCACAATGCGCTTCCAACCTATCATTGTCCCTAAGCCTAAGCAAATTGAGATCATAATAATAACCCATCGAGGCGCATATTCTACTAATTTTTTTGATGCTGCAATTTCATTTCTAACTAGCGTAGCGTTATTTTTTGAAATTGCCAAATTATTACTGTTTAGTAATTTATCGGTACTTTTCAGCACTTGCATTACATCGCTTCTTAGGTCAAATCGTTTATCAAGCGCCACCTCATCAGCGTGTGTATGATTTGAAATTGTGGTTGCAAAATGTTTGACATGAGTTTTTATTGTACGAAAATCTTTATATTCTTCTTTCCCAAACTGAGTTGTATCTGTAGCTGAAATAATCTTTTCTATAGTTGCAATATTAGCATTAATACTTTGTAGGTTAACTCCTTTATCTACGGCATAATAAGCTGGCATAATAGCAATTAATATCATCATTACTACGCCTACGCCTTTTTGACCATCGTTTTGACCATGAAAAAAACTAACCATTCCGCAAGTACACCACGATAACATTCTAATCCAAATTGGAGGACGCTTACCGGGTATAGGTTCTTTATAAAAGATATTATTTTTTACAATGCGCTTAAAAACAAACATAATTACAATAGCCATAGCAAAACCCGCAAAAGGTGATAATAATAATGCCCAGCCAGTTTCTTTAGCTTTAGCCCAGTTTACAGTATTATTTCCGTCATATCCTGGAATAAAATAGAATGCTAAACCAATACCTAAGATGGAACCGATTAATGTATGTGAACTAGAAGCTGGTAATCCTAAAAGCCAAGTTCCAAGATTCCAAATGATTGATGACAATAACAAAGCCATAATCATAGCAATACCATGGTAAACATTATTATCTACTAATACCTCCATAGGTAATAAATTAACTATTCCCATGGCAACACCAATACCACCAGTTAGCACCCCAACAAAATTCATAATACCGCTATAAACCACAGCTGTTGTTGGTTTTAAAGAATTATTATATATAACGGTAGCTACGGCATTTGCTGTATCATGGAAGCCATTAATGAACTCAAAAGCACAAGCCAATAAAATACAAATTACTAAAAAAACGGTTAAAGAAGTTGTCATTTATCTATTTTGGATAAAAGTAAAAGATGTAGAAACATCCAATGTTAAGGAATTGTTAAGAAAGGTCTTCTGTTTTAAATATAAGTAACATACTTAGTTAAAGAATAAGTTCATAAATTTATTTACTTTGTACAAATCAAGTTTATCTAATTATGATTAAATCATTTGAACAATATCAGGAAGCATATCGGAAATCTATTGAAAATCCAGAAGAGTTTTGGAATGAAATAGCCCAAACATTTTCTTGGCAACAACCATGGAAAAAAACCTTGGAATGGAATTTTAATGATCCTGCCATAAAATGGTTTATAAATGGAAAATTAAATATAACAGAAAATTGTATTGACAGACATTTACCTCAAAGAGCTAATAAGACAGCTTTTATTTGGGAAGCTAATAACCCTTCGCAAGCAAACAGAATTATAACCTATCAAAATTTGCATGATGAGGTATGTAGAGTTGCGAACACGCTCAAATCATTTGGCGTAAAAAAAGGAGACAGAGTGTGTATTTATATGCCTATGATTCCTGAGGCTATATTTGCTATGTTAGCATGTGCTAGAATAGGCGCCATTCACTCTGTTGTATTTGCAGGTTTCTCAGCATCTTCACTTATTGGACGAATTCAAGATTGCGATTGTAAGGTTATACTGACTACAGATGGTGCAAACAGAGGAAATAAAAAAATTGCTATTAAAGCGGTAGTTGACGAAGCATTAGAAGAATGTCCTCATGTTTCGCATGTATTAGTTTTTAAGCACACACAAACAGATATTGTACTTCAACAAGGACGAGACTTTATATGGAATGAACTCGTGCCAAAAGCAGAACCAACTTGTGTTGCTGAAATAATGGATAGTGAAGATATTTTATATATACTTTACACATCGGGTTCTACTGGTAAACCAAAAGGTGTGGTGCATACCTGTGGAGGTTATATGGTTTATATGCATTATAGTTTTACAAATGTTTTTCAGATGGATTTATCAGTTCAGTCAAATGATTTATTTTGGTGTACTGCTGATATTGGCTGGGTAACAGGACATTCATACATTACGTATGGTCCTTTATTGGCTGGTGTTAGTTCTGTGATTTTTGAAGGGATTCCTACTTATCCTAATGCCGGCAGGTTTTGGGAAATAATTGATAAACTAAAAGTTACACATTTTTATACTGCACCAACTGCTATTCGGTCATTAGAAGCTGCAGGATTAGATTATGTTAAACCATATTCATTAACCTCACTAAAAGTGTTGGGTAGTGTAGGCGAACCAATAAATGAAGAAGCTTGGCAATGGTATCATAAACATATAGGTAAAGAAAAATGTCCTATTGTAGATACTTGGTGGCAAACCGAAACGGGAGGCATTTTAATTTCGCCTATGGCTGGAATCATAACTCCAAAACCAAGTTATGCTACGTTGCCTTTGCCAGGCATACAACCCATAATAGTAGATGAAAAAGGAAATGAAGTTGTTGGCGATTTTATTGAAGGAAATTTATGTATAAAATTCCCGTGGCCTTCGATGATACGAACAACTTATGGCGATCATGAACGATGCAAGCAAGCCTATTTTAGCACTTATCCGGGATTATATTTTACAGGCGATGGTTGCCGTAGAGATAAAGATGGTTATTTTAGAATAACTGGAAGGGTAGATGATGTGATAAATGTATCAGGGCACCGCATAGGTACAGCTGAAGTAGAAAGCGCTATCAATGCACACGAAGATGTGGTGGAAAGTGCTGTTGTGGCTTTTCCACACACCATAAAAGGGCAAGGTATTTATGCCTATGTAATTGTTCCAACAACTCAAAAAGAAGATGCTCAATTAAAATTAGAAATCTTAGCAGAAGTAACTAAAATTATTGGACCAATTGCTAAGCCAGACAAAATACAACTAGTAAGTGCTTTACCTAAAACCCGAAGTGGTAAAATCATGCGCCGTATTTTAAGAAAAGTAGCAGAGGGAGATATAAGTAATTTAGGAGACACTTCTACTCTGCTTGACCCTACAGTTGTAGATGAAATCGTTAATGGTAGAGTGGTTGACTAAGAAATATATTGTAGGATTGTTGTAAAATAATTTTAAATGCGTTTAGCAATTACATTTGCTTGCATATAAGCAACAAATGTCTCACGATAATCCACTTTCTTTAAACTTTATTCTATCAACTGGTAGAACTGGTAGAACTTTATTAAGCACCATGCTTAATATGCATCAAAATATCATTTCTACTTCTGAAGAACCTTTTGCCTATAATTTATTCCCAAAGTATCAAAACAAAACAAATTGGACAGATGAAACTATTCGTGAGTACTGTTTTGATTTCTTTTTATTTAGCGCCGGAAAGCTAGAACCACAATTTGGAAAAAAAGACGATTTATACCAAATTCTTAAAGAACATCAAGAGATACTTACGGGAGATTTAGCTATTAAATTGAGTTATTTAGCTTTTATGCCCTTTAAGGATAAATCTCTAGTTAATACCATAGTAGATAAAGAACTTAAATCTCATTTTATTGTTAAACGGTTAAGTCAATTTTATCCACAAGCAAAATTTATTGTTTTAACAAGAGATCCAAGAGATAATGCTTTAGTGAAACGCAAAAGAGATTTGAAGAAAAATCAAAATAGAACTTATTACCTATTATCTAAAATTTGGGATTATGAATATTCATCATTGCTTAAAAAATTATCAAGGATTGACTCAACAAGATATATTATTGTAAAATATGAAGATTTAGTTTCAGAACCAGAAAAAACATTAAGTCGAATCACGCAGTTTTTATCATTAAACTATGACGCAAATATGTTGAACTATGATTCAACTTTTAATGAAAAACTTTCTTCTGGTAAAGAAACGTTAAATCCTAAAACAATATCTCATTTAGAAGCTTTTCATGCTGGATTAGGACAAAAGGTAAGTAGCGATAAAGTGGGGATTTGGCAAAAAGAACTAAGCAACGAAGACAAAAACCTTATTTGGTATATGTGCCACAAAACAGCTCAGCAATTAAATTATCATAACGAATCATGCACGGCTACATTTTATTTTAAACCTAAAATGATTCTTGAATTTTTAAAAATTATTTTTATTGTTCAACTATACACCAAGGCATATCATTTATTGCCCTATTTTATAAGATATCAAATTAGAAAAACAATTTATAGTAAAAGAGTAAATGAAACAACATACGCTCTAACTAATCATTTTGAGGAAGTTGATAAATTAGTTAATCGGCATTGATTTTTGCGAATTCTTCTCCCATCGCGCCTTTCCCTTAAAAACACCATATTTAATTTTCTTGATTAATACTTTAATCCATAATGGAGAATTGATATAGGTAATTTGGTACCAGCCTTTTTCTACTGAACCTAAAATAATATTTTTCCAATTGCTTAAGGTAAACTTATAATTACCAATATGTGAGGGATAATTAAAAAACAGATTTAATTCTTTATTTATTTTATCAATGGTAGATATCTCATGAGTTGAAAGAACGCCTTGCCATTCATCAATTAACTCGGTGGTAACTGGTTTTAAGGTATTACCTTGAAACTTACGAACATGCTTTATTCTAGAATCATCTACAAACTCTTCCATTTTATTTACATAAGCATTATATGCAGTATGATGTTCAACCATCTCTATATTAAAAGGTACTTGATAGAACTTACAAATGCGCTCAAGCTCTTTGGCAGGACTTGACACTAAATCTTCATATCGCAACAAATCTATGTTAGGAACCTTAGACTCAAATGCTTTCTTTGCAAATGAATAATTAAATTTATAAAGTGTAGCTAAATAAGCAGCTGTTTGATTTAATCCCCACTTTCGTTTACGCCAACTTGTAACAACTCCTTTGGGATTCCTTACAAGAAAAAGAATTTTAGCATCTGGAAATATTTCACGTATTACCTCAATGTAATACATGTATTTCATTTGTTTATCTACAATAACTTCTACCTTATCTTTACTTTTTAATGGAATAAAATTAAGGTATAAAACCTTACATAAAAAAAGATAATCTAAATTTGGTAGAAAGGAGTAAAGTAATTGTTTCAGGTTCTCTTTTGATTCATAATAAAACACTAACATTCTTTCAGAAGTTAACCAAAACTCTTCTACTAAAGTATCAATTTCGGCTTTCGTATATGTTTTCTTATCCTTATATTTCTTATAAAGGTAAAGCACAAAAGGTTCTTCGGAACTTGACAATATATACTCATTTCTATTTAACATAGAAGTTAGCATTGAACTTCCTGTACGTTCCATACAGAAAATAAAATGTATCTTAAGGTTGTTAATACGTTCTCGACTCCAGTCTTTCATAACATTTATAATACAAGGTAGTACTTTTTCCTAAATTAAGAAATGATAATGACATATATCATCACTAAGATATAAATAATAATACTATCTTTATAAAGTCTTGAAAATTATTTATAATACATTACGATATGCAAGATGAATTTACTGAAAAAAACCCGAAGTGGTTTTATGATATAAGTGAAACGCCAGAATTAAAAGTATTAGAGGATAACTACGCTGTTATTCTAGAAGAGTTAAATCAACTACGAAGGAACTCTGAGAATGGCTATTGGCTGAATACATTCCCTAGTTACTTACATCCTAATAGTAAAAATATTTGGAAAGTATTTACTTTTCAATTTTTTGGCATTAAACATCCATTAAATTGTAGCCTATGTCCTAAAACCTATGAAGTATTAAAACAAATTCCTAGTTTAGTTTCAGCAGATTTTTCATATCTGCCGGCTAAAACTAAAATATTACCTCACAAAGGATTTACCAAAATGGTTTTAAGAGCACACTTGGGATTAGTGGTGCCTAAAAATTGTTTCATTAGGGTTGGAGAAGAAACTAAAACTTGGCAGGAAGGAAAAATGTTGATTTTCGATGACTCATTTGAACATGAAGCCTGGAATGATAGTGAACAGGATAGATTTGTACTGATGTTAGATATTGCTAATCCTAAATGGGAATATAGTGCCAAAGAAATAGGACGCTACAAAATAGAAACTTTAAGAGACGAATTTATGTTAAGTATGATGCCAAAAGAAAGATGGCTTGACTTCTTAGAAAAAGGGGAGTTTGATATTTTTCCGGCTAAACAAGGGTAATTTGGTGTTTTATAATATAGGCATTAATCTCATCTGATTGTTTATCGTTTACACTTGCCCATAATTTAAAATGAGGTTGTCCCGTCATAATAGAAGCAGCCCTAATTAATTTTTTTGTTTTAGTATCGTAATCTTTTCTTGTTAAATATAATTTATAGCATTGCTTATCATCTGTCTCACCAATAATTCGATATCCTAATTTTAAATTAAAATCTAAAGCTAAATTATTTTGTTTTGAGATTGTAGCAATAGATGCTTCACCTGATTCAAATTCATCAAAGACAGCTTGCAACATGGCTAATGAAGCAAATGCAGGTACCGAAGTTCCCCAAAAACTTTTATCCCAAATAAATATACCCCCTTCTGCCACTTTTTCTTTTGTGGAATCTTTACAATTTATTAAGCCAATTTTTTTATCTTGAAAATGAATGATGAAATAATAATTATACTTATTATCTATATTCTTAAACCATTTTTGCTGCATAAGTGGCGTAATATACTCCTTAAATTGCATGGTGTTTCTAATAAATTCTTGGTTACGCCAATACCTAACTAACTCAATATCATCAGCAGTTATGCGAGTATAAGTTAATCCGTATTGCTGTACAATCATATTTTTTCTTTTATATGATAAGAAGGTTTTTTATTTGATAATGAAATTAGGTTCCCTAAATATTCGCCAATTACACCTAGACTAAAAGTTATGATACCAGCGCTTAATAATACAGCTACAATAATGGCCGTAAATCCTGATGGAACTTGGAAAATTAACTTTCGTAAAATAAAATAAAGCGCCAAAATGATACTTGTAACCGACATATAAATCCCCAACACTCTTACAAAACGTAATGGCATGGTGGAACTAAGTGAGAGCACACGTAATGATAATGTAAATAAACTGCCAAAACTGTATCTTGAGTTCCTCTTAGCTGATGGCAAAAACTTTACCGGTTCATATTCAATCTTATCAGTGTACCACAAGGCTATTTCATCTATAAAAAATAAAGAACTATCGTGTAATAATAAATTATCTTTTAATGATTTACTTATAATTCTAAAAGGGCTTCCCTCGCCTGCTCTTTTATTTTCAACTTGAGATAACTTTTTATAAATCCGAGTTGCAATTCTTCTTATGAATCCTTTTTTGGTATTTATGGGCGATCCATAAACCAAGTCATAATCATTTTGCTTAATCGTATTATAAAGTAATGATATATCCTCAGGATTTTGCTCTAAATCATCATCCATTGTTACAATGAAATGACCTGTAGCAATTTTTAACCCACACAATAAAGCATTATGCTGCCCGTAATTTTTACTGAATTTTACGCCAAGAATATGCTCATTGGTTTGTTTTAACTGTTTAACAATCTGCCAAGTGTTATCCTCACTTGCATCATCTATTAAAATTAATTCGTAAGAAATATTTAATCGCTTTAATGCCTCAATTGTTTTACTTATAGTTTGTTCTATACAAGAAGCTGAATTATATACAGGTATTAAAACGCTAAGTTCTTTCATCATTACTCAATTTTTTGATATCCTAAAGTTAAGCCCCCATCCATTTTTATAACTGTACCTGTAATCCATTTTGAGGCATTAGATAATAAAAACACAATACTATGAGCAACATCTAACGGTTCTCCAATTCCTAAAGGATAGGTACTGACATACTTATCAGCATGCGCTGGATTTAATATAGATTTTAATGTGTTTTCATAAATCTCAGTATGTACCATAGCGGGAGACAACGTATTGACTCTTATTCCTTTTGCGACGGTTTCTAACCCTAAAGCACGGGCGTAGGTTTCGAGAGCACCTTTAGAACTAATATATAATGCCCCTCCAAAATAACTATGTTGGGTACTAATAGTAGAAATTAGAACAATTGAGGCTTTATCATTTACTTTTTTTAATTGTAATAAGCCCGAGTTAATTAACACAACAGCATTGTAATTAATAGAGAACATCTCATCTATATGTTTCTGTTGAATAAACTTAGCAGGCACAGGTTTTACAATTCCTGCACAATGCACAATGCCATCTACCTTGGGGCATTGTTTTATTAAATTAGTGATTTCTTCTTGCTTAGTTAAATCGGCTTGTAAAAGTAAATGGTTGCCAGTAGGATTTAATTGACTTAACGTATCGTTTAATTTATTAATATCTCGACCATGAATAACAACATTAGCTCCCATTTGTGAAGCTAATATCGCAGCTGCTTTTCCAATGCCAGAGCTTGCCCCTGTAATTAAAATAGTTTTATGTGTTAGCAAAAAATCTTGCATAGTTTATATTTCAATTAAATCTGAACAATAGATAGATTTTGAATTAAAAACACACGATGACCAAGAATAACCTACTCCAAAACCTGATAATAAAAGCGTGTTTTCATCTTGCAATTTCTGTTTTAATTGAGTTACCATTGTAAGAGGAATAGACGCAGAACTTGTGTTGCCAAAAAGTTGAATAGAATACGGAACTTTTGAAACATCTAACACCTTTAATTTTTTTCTTACACTTTCGTTTATTAATCTATTGGCTTGATGAAACACAAAGTAATTTACTTGCTCTTTCTCAATAGTTGCAAATTTAAGTAACTCATGAATATTAGGTGTAACTTCTTTTAATGCAAAATTAAATATATCAATACCCTTTAATGCTAAATGTCTTCTACTACGTTTTACGCCTGGTTCAACCTCAACAATTTCAAAGGTGTCATCTCTCACTGTATTTCTAGCGGCACCATCTAATATTTTAATGGCATCTTCACCTGCGCCATCACTTTGTGAGTTAAAGAAAATTGGAGCTGCGGTTGAATCATACGCCATAGCGGTTGCGCAACCCGCATCACCAAATAAAGGATAAGTGCTTTTATCCTCAAAATGGGTAGATAAAGTTGATTTGTCTCCCACTAATAATAAGCCTTTTTTAATTTGACCGCTTGTTAGCAAACTGGCCATTAATTGTAAGCCATATACGTAACCCGAACAGCCAAGTCCTACATCAAAAGCCATTGTGGTGTTGGGTAACTGTAAGCGGTGTTGCAAAATAATACTTGTAGCTGGCAGCAAATAATCTGTTGATTGAGAAACAAAAATTAAACAACCAATATCTTCTTTGCACCATTGTAAATCTGCTATTAATTTTTCAGCAGCATGATAACACATGTCTGAAGTTGTAATTTCAAAAGGTGCTACACGTCTTTCGGTAATTCCAACACTTTTTATAAATAATTCTTTTTCTTCTTCGGTAAATAACGAATAGTTGTTGGTGTATTCTTTTTGTTTTGGAACACAAGCCGCAATGCCTTTTATCGAGATATTTTGAACCGAAAGTAATGCCATTAATTTGCTTGTTTAGCTATCACAATATCATATATATCCTTAATGGTTTGAGAGTTTCTTAAATTATCTGCATTTAATTGCACATCAAAGTTAGCATCTACAAATGCAATAACAATAAGTGCATACATAGAACTCCAGTTTTTTATCTCTCTGTAATTAGTATTTGGAGTAATGGTATTAGGATCCACATCCTCAAACTCTGCCGCTAATTGTTTTGTAAATTCATCTAATGATATCATACACTTTTTTTATAAAAATACACTTTTAATTTCAATAATCAATAATAGTTGCGCCCCAACTATAACCTATACCAAATCCTGCTAATAACACTTTCATGCCTCGTTTTAAAACCCCCTTTTTTTCAGCATCATATAGCGCCACAGGAATTGTGGAAGATACGGAGTTGCCATATTCTTCAATATTCACAAAAAATTTTTCTTTAGGTATCTTGCATTTTCGCCTTACTACATCCAACATAAAAAAACTTGCCTGATGAAATACAAACAAATCAATATCATCTATAGCGGTGTTATGTTTCTCTAAAATGGATTGTATAAGAATTGGTACGCGTTTTACGGCAAATAAAAACACTTCTGTACTGTTCATTGTCATGTGACCATAGGGTAGTGTTTCCGATTTTAAAAAATCTGCATTTAAGTCTCTAGTGGAACTATATCTTACAATTAAATTCTGATGACCTTTTCCATCTGTTCCAAAAACAAAGGGTAACTTTTTATCATTTCCAGTTATTAAACTAGCAGTAGCAATATCACTAAAGATACTTTTTAATTCCAAATCATTTTTATGAATTACTGTAGTAGCCATATCTGCTGTTAGAAATAACACTTTACTTGCAACACCACTTACAATCATTCCATTTGCAACTCCTAACCCATAAATATACCCTGAACAACCATAAGGCAGATCAATACACCCAATTTCATTCTTTAACCCCAAACGTTCTTGAATAATACATGATGTTGCAGGCGCTTTGTAATCAAATCCCTCTGAACAAAAAATTAAGAAGTCAATACTGTCTTTATCAATATGTTGTTCGGTAAATAACTTTTCAGCGGCCTTCACAACCATATCTGAAGCTAGTTCACCCTCGGCAGAAACATAACGTGTTTTAATACCTGTATTTTTAAATATCTGTTCAGCACTTGTATTAAAATCAATAGCTAATTCTTCATTCGTTCTTTGTTTTTTTGGAAGATAAACCGATATGTTATCTAATGAAATGGCCATAGTGTATTATGGTAAATTTAAAGAATAATACTGTAAAAACAGCGTAATGCATTCATTTTTTTGATATTAATTTATGAACCCATGAATATTATCATATAATTAAAAAAACACAAAACAAGTCGTAAATCAAATTCAAATACTTACATTCGTAGTAAGATTTGGAGGTAATATGAATATGAACTATAATAGAACTAAAATTGTGGCTACCATGGGGCCATCTACCGAAAACATTGCAGTACTTGAACAACTATTCAATGCAGGGTTAGATATTTGTCGCATTAACTTTTCGCATGGCGATTATGAGGCAATAAAGCATGTTGTAGATAATATTCGAACTTTAAATAAAAAATTAAATCGTCATGTGGGTATTTTAGGGGATTTACAAGGTCCAAAATTACGCATTGGTAAAGTAAAAGATAACGCAGTTGAACTTATTAATGGGCAAGAAATAATTATTACAACTAAAGAATGTGAAGGAACTGCCGAGCGTTTATTTATAACCTACCCACAATTTCCGCAAGACGTTACACCAAACGAACATGTGCTAATAGACGACGGGAAAATA
The DNA here is from genome assembly GCA_020846025.1 of Bacteroidia bacterium. Classification (GTDB taxonomy): domain Bacteria; phylum Bacteroidota; class Bacteroidia; order B-17B0; family Aurantibacillaceae; genus UBA4416. The sequence goes on from JADLER010000132.1 coordinate 15,791, forward strand.
ACATTAAAGGTGATAGAATCTGACAAAAAAGAAGAGGTGCGATGTGTTATTATTGCGGGTGGTACGCTTTCTTCTAAAAAAGGTGTGAACTTACCAAATACTAAAATCTCTTTACCTTGTCTTACTTTAAAAGATTTACGTGATTTAGATTTTGCCTTAGATAATGATTTTGAATGGGTAGGTTTATCATTTGTAAGAAGTGCGACTGATATTGTAGAACTTAAAGAGATTATCCGTTCTAAAAAGAAAAATAGTAGAGTGGTAGCTAAAATTGAAAAACCAGAAGCTATTAAAGAAATAGATAATATTATTGATTTAGCCGATGGTATTATGGTAGCAAGAGGTGATTTAGGAGTGGAAATGCCAATGGAGAAAGTGCCGCTCTTACAAAAGATGATTGTACAGAAATGCATGCAAGCTTCCAAGCCAGTAATTATTGCTACGCAAATGATGGAAAGTATGATTACAGCTTATACGCCAACTCGTGCTGAAGTAAACGATGTGGCTAATGCAGTATTAGATGGAGCCGATGCGGTTATGCTAAGTGCCGAAACTTCTGTAGGACGTTATCCAGTTAAGGTGGTAGAATATATGAAACGTATTATCACACAAATTGAAGATAGTGGCTCTATTTATCATAGAGAACATGAGCCTGAACTTAAAACTGTAACTTATATAGCAGATAGTATTTGTTATAACGCCTGTATCATGTCCAAACAAGCCGGAGCGAAAGCAATAATTTCTATTACCAACTCGGGTTACACAGCATTTGAACTGAGTAGTCATCGACCAAAAGCTAACATCTTTATTTTTACCGATAACAAAACTTTATTAAATGCTCTAAGTTTAGTGTGGGGCGTAAGAGGTTTTTATTATGATAAATATGAAAGTACCGATCAAACCATTGCCGACTTAAAAGAATACATAAAAAAGGCTGGTTTTGTAAAAGCAGACGACTTAGTAATCAATTTGGCAAGTATGCCAATGAAAGAGAAGGGGCGTACCAATATGCTAAAATTAAGCTACATTTCTTAATAATACTTGTATTAAATTATTGTCAGATTTTATCTATCCATACACTTTTAAATTGGTAGCAATAAATATTTAAAAAAGTCGTATATTAGCTTGTTATATTTTAATTAGATTTTTATGTGTGGAATTGTTGGATATATTGGAAACCGTGATGCATTTCCAATTCTTATAAAAGGACTACAACGCTTAGAATACAGAGGGTATGATAGCGCAGGTATTGCTTTAATTTCTCCAGAAGGCGCTTTAAATGTTTATAAAAAGAAGGGAAAAGTTTCCGACCTTTTAGATTATAGTAAATCAAAAGACAGAGCTGGTAATATTGGTATAGGACACACTCGCTGGGCTACTCATGGCGAGCCTAATGATGTTAACTCTCATCCACACTATTCGCAAACAAAAGACTTAGTAATCATTCATAATGGGATTATTGAAAATTATGCTTCTATCAAAGAAGGATTACAAAAACGAGGACATACTTTTTTATCAGAAACAGATACAGAAGTTTTAATCCATTTAATTGAGGATATTCGCAAAAACGAACCTACATTAAAACTCAGTCATGCTGTAATGGGTGCCCTTAAACAGGTAAATGGAGCCTATGCCATTGTTATCCTCGATAAAAACGATCCTAACACCTTAATTGCGGCTAAAAAAGGTAGTCCGATGGTTATTGGAGTTGGAAAAGATGAATTTTTTATTGCTTCCGATGCTTCGCCAATTGTTGAGTACACTAAGAATGTAGTGTATATAGAAGACGAACATGTTGCCATTATTAGAAGAAATGATGAGTTAAAAATTAGAACCATCAGAGATAAAGAAATAACTCCATACGTTCAACAATTAGAAATGGAGTTAGAAGCCATTGAAAAAGGTGGATACGACCATTTTATGTTAAAGGAAATATACGAACAACCTCGTTCTATATTTGATAGTATGCGTGGCCGTTTAAACTCCGAAACTGCTCATCTAAAAATGGGAGGAATTGAGGAGCATGAAGGGAAGTTTAAAAACATTAAACGTATTTTAATTATTGCTTGTGGCACATCGTGGCATGCTGGCATGGTTGCTGAGTATTTATTTGAAGAATATGCTCGCATTCCAGTTGAAGTAGAATACGCATCAGAGTTTAGATACAGGAATCCAATTATTTATCCTGATGATATTGTTATTGCCATTTCACAAAGTGGCGAAACTGCTGATACATTGGCCGCTATTGAATTAGCTAAATCAAAGGGTGCAACTATTTTTGGAGTATGTAACGTGGTTGGTTCTTCAATTGCACGCGCCACTCATGCAGGCTCTTATACCCATGCTGGTCCAGAGATTGGTGTTGCTTCTACAAAAGCCTTCACAGCACAAGTAACTGTGCTTACACTGATGGCTTTACATATAGCCAGAGTAAGAGGTACAATGGCTGAAAGCAAGTATCGCCAATTACTTTATGAGATTGAATCTATTCCTACTAAAGTGGAAGAAGTTTTAAAATTAAATGATGCTATTAAAAAAATTGCTGCAGAATATAAAGATGCAAGCAATGCTTTATACTTAGGAAGAGGATATTCTTTCCCAGTAGCTTTGGAAGGTGCTTTAAAGCTAAAAGAAATTTCCTACATACATGCAGAGGGTTATCCTGCCGCAGAAATGAAACATGGCCCAATTGCATTAATTGATGAGGCAATGCCTGTATTTGTTATTGCAACCAAAGGTCCTAATTATGAAAAAGTAGTAAGTAATATTCAAGAGGTAAAAGCTAGAAAAGGGAAAATCATTGCCATAGTTACCGCTGGCGATACAGACGTAAAAAAAATGGCTGAACATGTCATTGAAATTCCGGAAACCGACGAGTCCTTAGTGCCATTAGTTTCAGTTGTGCCATTACAATTATTATCCTATCATATTGCGGTTATGCGTGGATGTAATGTTGACCAACCAAGAAACTTAGCAAAAAGCGTAACGGTTGAATAGTTCATGTCGCTTATTTTCGATATTCATATCTTTGTTTGTACAAATCAACGAAGTGGCACTGAGAAATTAAGTTGTGGTGAAATGCACGGCTTAGAACTAGTTACAGAGTTTAAAAAACAAATAAAAGAATTGCACCTCGACTTAAAAATTAGAACCAACAAAAGTGGGTGCTTAGGAATATGTGATTTAGGGCCAACCATTGCTATTTATCCCGAAGGTGTATTTTATGTTGGTGTAACAAAAAATGATGTGCGTGAAATTATTGAATCTCATCTAATAGGCAAAAAGCCCGTAGAAAGATTATTATTGAAAGAATGGAAATAAATAGCAGTGAACAATTACAAAAGCCAAGCCTATTTGAAAAATTTAAAGAACAGTTATCTAAAGATTTTGAACTAACTGGTTTAATAAATGAACTTCCTAAAATAAATGATTGCCATTTAGAACACGTTTTTCAATCCATTTTAATTTCCATTATAAATATTGAAAAAAGAGACGCCTCTGCATTAAAAAATTTGTTGTATAGAATTGATTTGTCTGAGCAACAAATTAGAGAGGCACTAAATAAAACCCCTAATTATTCTTATCAAGAAGTTATTACGGAATTAATCATTAAACGCATATTACAAAAAGTTATTTTAAAACAAAACTATTCTGCATCATGTCAGTAATTATTAGAATTGGAACACCAGCCGATATACCACAAGTTCTTAATTTAGTAAAAGAACTAGCTACCTTCGAAAAAGCGCCAAACGAAGTAGAAGTAACCGTTGAAGAAATGACCAATTGGGGATTTGGTAATGATAAACAGTTTGACTTCTTTGTTGCTGAAGAAGATAATACTATTGTAGGAATAGCTTTGTATTATTATAAGTATAGTACTTGGAAGGGTAAATGTTTATTCTTAGAAGACATTATTGTAACGGAAAGTTATAGAGGAAAAGGTTTAGGTAAATTATTATTCAACCAAGTTGTTGAAGTAAGTAAAACACAAAACGTAAGAAGAATGGAATGGCAGGTATTAAACTGGAATACGCCCGCCATAGAGTTTTACAAGAAATATGAAGCCGTTTTAGATGATGAATGGATTAATTGTAAGTTAACCAACCATCAGCTTGAGAGATTATAATTGAAGAAAGGAATATTAATTACTATTACAAACTCTTTATGCAATCAATAAAGAACTTAACTTTATGTTTTTCGGTATCGGGATATAAACCATGACCCAAATTGGCAATATAGCGTTGCTTACCAAATGCCTGAATCATTTTTCGAGCTTCCTGTTCTATTACACACTCCTCGGCATATAGCAAACATGGATCGGCGTTGCCTTGCAGGGTTTTTTGATGTCCAACTATAATACGTGCATCTTGTGGATTAATCGTCCAATCAATGCCAATAGTATTACAACTTAATACCGCCATATCAGCAAGGGCAAAATGTGCATCTTTAGCAAATACAGTAACTGGTACTATTGGCGATAACTCATTACAAATTTTAGAAATATAATGCAATGAGAAAGTTTTATATTGTTCTTGTCCTAAAACACCTGCCCAACTATCAAAAATTTGAATCATATCGGCACCCGCAGCAACTTGAGCTTTTAGATAATTGATGGTACTTTGTGTAATTTTCTCTAATGCCTCGTGAGCTAATTGTGGTTGCTGATATAAAAACTTTTTAGCCTGACTAAAAGTTTTACTTCCACTACCCTCTACCATGTACGCAAAAATTGTCCATGGTGCGCCCGCAAATCCAATTAAAGGCACCCGATTATTTAATCCTTTTTTGCTAAGCTCTATGGCTTTAATAACATACGATAAATCATTTCCGTCTGCAATTCTTAATGCGTCAATATCACTTTTAGATGTTAGCGTGTTTTCAAACCAAGGACCTTTTGCTTCAATCATTTGATAAGGTAAGCCCATCGCCTCTGGAATTACCAATATATCTGAAAAAATAATAGCGGCATCTACACCCAAAATATCAACTGGTTGAATGGTAACTTCCGCCGCTAAATCAGGATTCTTAACAAACTCTACAAAATTTTTCGCTCTGCTTCGAGTTGCTTTATATTCTGGCAAAACCCTACCTGCTTGCCTCATCAACCAAATTGGAACTCGTTCTACTTGCTCACCTCTTGCAGCTCTTAATATAATATCGTTTTGGTATTTCATATTACTTCATTATACTAGTTGAAATTGATGTAAAGGTAAGTGAAATATATGAATATACTAAGGTTGTTGTACGCCAATATTTTAAATATAGTTGCTAGCTTTTTATTACCTTTAGCCATCTTTTAAAATTTGTAATAGTAGTATGATACAGTTCCAAAAATTTAAGCTCAAAAATAATTTAACGGTTATTGTACACCCAGATAAAAGCACACCAATGGTTTGTTTAAATATTCTGTACGATGTAGGCGCAAGAGATGAAGATGAAAACAAAACAGGATTCGCACATTTATTTGAACACCTAATGTTTGGTGGAAGTATCAATATTCCAAATTACGACGAGCCTCTGCAAATTGTAGGTGGAGAAAATAATGCATTTACTACTAACGATCTTACTAATTATTATTGCACTGTTCCGGCCGAGAATATTGAAACCGCTTTTTGGTTAGAAAGTGATAGAATGTTGAGCCTTGCATTTACCGGTAAAAGCCTAGAGGTACAAAGGAATGTGGTGATTGAAGAATTTAAACAAAGATATCTCAATCAGCCTTATGGCGATGTGTGGTTATTGCTTCGTCCGCTTGCTTTTAAGAAACATCCATACAAGTGGGCTACTATTGGTAAAGAAATAAAACACATTGAAGACGCTACCATGGATGATGTGAAATCATTTTTTAAAAAACATTATAATCCAAGCAATGCTATTTTAGTGGTAGCCGGAAATGTAGAACTTGAACAGGTTAAGCAACTATGTGAAAAATGGTTTGAACCAATTGATGCAGGTGTTAAGCCACAAAGACAATTGCCAGAAGAACCAGAACAAAACGAGTATCGAAGTTTGACCGTAGAGCGCGATGTGCCCGTTAATAGTATTTACAGAGCCTATCACATGTGTAACAGAAGAAGTGCCAATTATCATACTGTAGATTTATTATCGGATATTTTATCAAGAGGCAATTCATCAAGATTGTATAAAAACTTGATAAAAGATAAACAACTCTTTAGCGATATCAATGCTTATGTAATGGGCGATATAGATAAAGGATTGTTTGTTATTTCTGGTAAGGTAAACGATGGTGTGAGTATTGAGCAGGCGGAACAAGGCATAGATGAGGAAATTACAAAAATACAAACTCAACTTATTAGTGAAGAAGAATTACAAAAGTGTAAAAACAAAATAGAATCAACCGTTACTTATAGCGAAATGGATATACTGAATAAAGCAACTAATTTAGCTATATCAGAATTGTTAGGCGATGCCAACTTAATTAATCAAGAAATTGAGAATTATGCTAAAGTAACTGCTGAAAAAATTCAACAACAAGCGCAACATATACTTAGAAAAGAAAATTGCAGTACTTTGTTTTATCTTAAAAAACAATCTACGTAAAGATATAATTTATTAGCCGAACTCGATTTACCTTTGTAATAGTATGATGATTAATTGCTAAATTTGTAATAAACACGTTAAATGAATTTTAATCCTTTACATACAACTAATTCCTTTGCGGAATTATTGAAATTAGAGCAAACAGAATTTCATTTACATCAACATGTTGATTTTGCAACATATAAAGAACAACGCCTCTTATTTTTGAAATCACAAAATTCAAGTACCTCTATTCAAGCATTGATAGATTATAACCTGGGCTTTGTTCCAAAAATTGGTTTGTTTGCTGGAAGTTTCAACCCTTTTCATAAAGGACATTTTAATGTATTGCAAAAAGCTGAAAAATTATTTGATAAAGTTATCATAGCATTTGGGAAAAACCCAGATAAAAACCAACGCACTTGGCCGGTCCCAAAAACAATAAGCAACCGACAACATGCAGAATATAACGGTTTGTTGACAGACTTGATTGATTCTTTACCTTATGAAGTAACAGTTATTAGAGGTTTAAGAAATTCAACCGACTTTAACTACGAACAAAATCAATATCGTTACTTACAAGAATTAAAACCAGATATTAAAATCATTAATATTTTTTGCGATAAAGAGTTTGAACACATTAGCTCATCAGGCATTCGTACCCTTGAGAAATTTAATAAGCATCAAAACTATTTATTGGAGTAAGTTGAACTACTTACGATTACTCTTTAATTCTAAATTCATCAGCATCTGATAAAGCAGGAAAAGCAGTTCGGTATTCTTGCAGATATTGGTATGAAAGAGCAAGTGTTTCAGTTTTATCTTCATGTGCTTCTATCGAGCTTATTATTTCTCCACGAGGATTGATTACCATAGAGTCTCCCGAATGATTGATATTGTGAGCATCTAAGCCAATACGATTAACACCTATAACATACGATTGATTTTCAATAGCTCGTGCTATTAATAACTGTTTCCAATGATAATGACGAGCCTCTGGCCAATTAGCTACATATATCAACACATCGTAAATATCTTTAGTTGTATTGCGCGACCAAACAGGAAAACGTAAATCGTAACAAATTAATGGGCAAATTTTCCAACCTTTATAGGTAATCATTAGTTTATTTTTTCCTGCAGTATAATGTTGATGTTCTTTTCCCATTTGAAACAAATGCCGTTTGTTATAATGAAGAACTTCTCCATGAGGGAATACCCAATATAATCGGTTATAAAAAACCTCATCTTCTTTAACAGCAACACTCCCTACCATCACACAATCTTTAATTTTAGCCATTTGCAACATCCATTGCAAAGCCTCGCCATCATTTGTCTCTGCTATTTTTTTTGGATTCATAGTAAATCCTGTGCTAAACATTTCAGGCAACACAATAATATCTGTAGGTGTTGTGATAGCGTGAATTTTCTCTGAGAAATGTTGCAAATTTTTAGGTATGTCTTCCCAATACAAAGAAGTTTGGATAATACTAATCGTAATGTCTGAATTCATTTTATAACTATTCGTAATATTCTTTATTAAACATTAATGCTGCTTTTCTAATTTGTTTGTTTTTTAATGACTTGTAAATTTGCGCTACAACAAGAGACGTTGCACAAGTAGCCAAACCACCAATAAAAAATGTTCTTTTTAATGCAATTTCTTCTGGCGTGTTATAACGATGTCGCAAAGCAAAATATGCGCCTCCTACTGCTGAAACCGGTGCTAAAATATTAAATGCTATTTGACCATTCTTTCTACTCTCTGCTGTTATTAAGGCGTCATTTAATTCATACGAATTTGTTTGCGGATCTTTTTTCATCATCATTTTTAAAGCACTTGCATGTGTAATATCTTTATTTCGCAAAGCAATATGATTGTCTTCAACTATAAATAAATGTTCCTTTATGAGCGTATCCGATGTTTTAGCTCTTAACTGAAATCGAGATTCTATTTTTCCGTTTTCATAAACGATTTTAGCAACCTGGTGATTGCCTATTTTTCGAATGATGCCATCGGGGTTATAAAAATTTTTATACGACACCTCGGTTTGAGAAATTTCCATAACACGTACCAAAAGCGTTTGTTGGGTGGTGGTAAAAATAGTGTCTTGTGCTTTTATAAAAAACGTTATACCAAAAAAAGAAATTATAAAACAGAGCCTCTTTTTCATGCTTTATTTATTGTACGTTTCGGCAATTTCAATTTTCTTATGTGTTCTTTTTTTCTTGTTTATAATAGAAAGGGTTAAGCCAGTAGTTCCAGCAGCTATACCCAATCCAAGGCCAACAGTAGCTGGAGTATAGTTAGCATAAGATGTTGAAGAAATAATTGCAGAAGTAATAAGTCCTACAAATGGCGCTACAATTGAAACCGCTAAGCCACTAAAGCCAAACACATATTGTTTTACTTTATATCTATTCATATCCTTAAACTGATTAAGCATTGTTGTTCTTTTGGCTACATCAGGTTCTTCGAGCACCAATTTTTTAAGTTTCATTTCACCTATTTGTTTGCCCGAATAATATAATCGAGCACCTCTAATATCAATTTTTTCATGATATAAAGGGTTGGGTTTAATATTGGCAGGATATGAAGAGTGATACGTAATAGTGGGTGAAGACGCAGCAACTGTAATTGAACTTGTAATAGTATCAATAGCACCATTTGCAAATTTAATATACCTAATTTCTGATTTATTACTAATGTATAAAGGCCCTTCTATATTATCAAAACGATGGTACTTAACTTCATTAATACCTATTTCGGAAATTTTGGTTGCTAAAGAGTTTTTATTTATAAAGTGAATAGTGTCTTGGGCTAAAGCCGAAGTAGTTATTACTAAAATTACAATGCAAAATTTAATGGTATGATTCATTTTAAAAAATGTTTAGTGTATTAAAAACAAGCTATTTACTTATAGTTAAAGATACAAATTAAATTTTACAAATTATCTCGGCTGCTTTTTCGAGTGTTTCATTTTTCTTTGCAAAACAAAAACGGAGTAAGCTTTGTTGTGTTTTTTGAGTATAAAAAACAGATAATGGTATAGTAGCTAATTTTTTTTCTTTCGTAAGACGTATTGCAAATTCATCATCATTTTCATTGGTTATGTTTTTGTAATTTAATAACTGAAAATAAGTACCCTGGCATGGTTCAATGATAAAACGAGAGGGAGCAACTAGTTGTCGGAAATAATCTCTTTTGCTTTGATAAAAACTATGCAACCCTTGATAATTTGAAGGTGTTTTCAAATACTCAGCTAAAGCCATTTGTAAGGCGTGATTAACAGAAAACACCAAGAACTGATGAACCTTTCTAAACTCATTCATTATATCCTGTTTAGCTGCCACATAACCAATTTTCCAACCAGTGGCATGCACCGTTTTTCCAAATGAAGACACAATAATAGATTGCGATGCCAAATTTGGAAACCTTGCCACGCTTTGGTGTGCTTGAGCATCAAACACCATGTGTTCATACACCTCATCACTTACTACAATGATATTTTTTCCATACACTAATTGCTCTAATTGCAATAAATCTTCTTTAGATAAGGTGGTACCACTTGGGTTATGAGGTGTGTTAATAATAATTAATCTTGTTTTGTGATTAATCGTTTGTTTCACAATATCCCAATTGATTTTAAACCCTGGGTATTGAAGTGGAATAGATTTTACAACACCACCATTTACTTCAATAGCCGGAATATAACTATCGTAATTAGGTTCAAATAAAATAACCTCATCCCCCGCTCTAACAAACGCAGCAATGGCTGTAAAAATACCTTGCGTGGCTCCAGCAGTAACCGTAATTTCGGTATCAGGATGATAATTAACTGCATAACAATTAGCTAAGATTTCTGAAATGGTTTCTCTTAAAGCTTGCGCACCAGGCATAGGCGCATATTGATGATATCCACCCGAACTGTATTTTTTTACTAAATCCAACAGTGTAGGGTCGCAATCAAAATCAGGAAAACCCTGAGAAAGGTTAATAGCTTGGTGTTCTTTAGCTAAGGCACTCATAACAGAAAATATGGATGTGCCAACTTGAGGTAATTTTGAATGAAAAACCATTTTTTTTTACAATTTAGGAGCAATTTGCTAAAAAAATCTTATTTTTGCTACCCCTTATTAATAAATTAAACTATTTTTATAAGGAAGATCAAAATGGTCCTGTGGCCGAGCGGCTAGGCAGAGCTCTGCAAAAGCTTGTACAGCGGTTCGAATCCGCTCGGGACCTCTAAAATCCTCTGAATCACTTGATCTCAGAGGATTTTTTGTTTTTATCAGACCCAAAATAAAACCTTTTCTATTAGGCGGCATTTAATTTGGTTGTAAGCTCCCAATTGAACATAAAAAATAAAACAAAATGATAATATGAGTTCATTCTATCAACTATTCAAAAAATGCAGAAGCCAACAAAGTAGGGTTGAATGTAAAATTGCACAAAATAACATCTTGGTTACGGTGTTTGGAAACGGAAAAAGTAAAACAAGATAAATCAATAGTTGTCATCTAATACGAAAGTACTGTTTATTTTTTACAATTACAAATGCGCAACTAA
>JADLER010000133.1 GCA_020846025.1 Bacteroidia bacterium
AAGCTCCATTATTTTTTTCAGCAAAATAAAATTCGTTCATAAATGGGTTATACACAGCACCCATAATCATTTCATCCTTTTTTTCAATACCAATACTAACACAACAAATGGGTATTCCATTAGCATAATTTACAGTACCATCAATGGGGTCAATTATCCATTTATATTCACTATCCTGTACTATTTCACCAACCTCTTCGCTTAAAATAAAATGATTAGGAAAACTATTTTTAATACAATTAATAATAGCTTGCTCACTTTTGTGATCTACTTCTGTTACCAGGTTATTAATACCTTCTTTATTAGAAATTACAAACTGCTTATCAAAATATTCTTTTAATATTTTTGCACCATCTTCAACAGCTTTTAATAGTGTACTTTTTAGCATAGGCAAATATAAATTACAATTAAATGTTACTGAAAGTTTCTAACTAATCTAATTGAAAACTTTCGTGCATTTTAGGAATCTCTACTTCTTTAAATCCTTTTTTATTAAGCCTTCTTTTAAATTCATGCATAACATCTATCTCTCCATGTACCACAAAAATGCTTTTAACTAAAGCAGGATTTTGACAAGATAAGTATTGGCTTAAATCGTCATAATCGCCATGTGCACTCATGGTTCTCATAATGCCAACTTCTGCAATTACATGATGCATTTCGCCATAAATTCTAACCTCTTTTGATCCATTTAATAGTCTTCCTCCTAAACTATGAGGCTCGCAGTAGCCAACTAATAAAATGGTATTTTTATTATTGTCTATATTGTTAGCAATATGATGTTTTATTCTACCGGCATCAGCCATTCCACTTGCACTAATAATTATCATTGCTTGCTTATTGGCATTTAGTGCTTTACTTTCATCGGCACTTTTTATATAGTTTAATCCAGGAAAATCAAAAGGGTCTTCATCAATATCTAACACTTTCTTCACTCTATTATTAAAATATCTTGGATAACTTTTTACTACTTCAGTAGCTTCTATACTTAATGGGCTATCCACATAAACAGGAATTTTAGGCAACCTATTTTCTAAACTTAATTGGTTTAGCATATAAAGTAATTCTTGTGTTCTGCCAACGCTAAAAGCCGGAATAATCAGTTTGCCTTTTTTCTCAACACAAGTTTTGTTAACCCAATTCAACAAAGTATCTATACTATTAAAAGCATCTTCATGTAATTTGTCGCCATAAGTACTTTCAATAATAATATAATCTGCCTGAGGAAAGACTTCAGGACTTTTTAAAATTAAATCTCTGTAACGACCAACATCTCCACTAAAACTTATTCTAATATTTTTTCCTTCCTCGTTAATTTTTAAATGAACAGAAGAACTACCAATAATATGACCAGCATCGGTAAACATGGCTTGTACCCCATCTGTTACTTTAAACCAATGTTGATATGCTTGTTTTTCTAGCAATGAAAAGGATTGTTCTGCATCTTCAATTGTGTAAAGAGGCTCAATAGGTGGCAACCCACTCTTGGCTCTTCTTTTATTTAAAAACCTTGTATCATCTCTTTGTATTGTAGCTGAATCTTCTAATAATATTTTAGTTAAATCGAAAGTAGCTCCTGTACAAAATATCTTCCCTCTAAAACCTTCTTTATACAATTTTGGAATAAGGCCACTATGGTCAATATGGGCATGAGAAAGAATCATCACATCTACTTCCTCCGCATTAAACCCAAAACTTGCATTAAATGAACCTGTCTCTTTCCCTAAGCCTTGAAACAAGCCACAATCTAATAAAATTTTTTTACCATTTTTTAAAGTAATTAAATGTTTAGAACCAGTAACAGTTTGTGCAGCACCATGAAAAGATAATTTCATTTTTTAAAATTTATGAATTAACGAATACTAGAGTTTAAAATTTCTTAGCTACAAATCAGAATAACGCTTTTTTTTCCTAACAAAATATTTAAATACTATAGAATTTAATAAAACTCCATTTAGTTTATAAAGTGGTTTATTAGGTTGTACACTTTTATATTTTGAAGAAAACTTCCATTTTATAAAAGCAATATGAGCATTAAAAATGGCTCTAGCCATTTCTGTATCTTTACTTAATAAAGCTTTACAAGCAGTAGTACAATCTAAAAAAAATCTAACTGGGAAAATTAAAAATTTTTCTTTAATAGTTAAATTCTTACAAAGCATTATCCAATTATTTCTAAAATTAAGAAAAGTTTTCTGATAACTTTTGGGTAATGTTCCACCACCTACATGATAAACAATAGATGCAGGCTGAACAGCAATAGTATAACCAGATAATTGTAATCTCCAGCAAAGATCAATTTCTTCCATGTGAGCAAAAAAGTTTTCATCAAATCCATTTAAATCCACAAAAACTTTGCTCTTAATAAACAATGCTGCACCAGATGCCCAAAATATTTTCTCAACAGAATTATATTGCCCTTTATCATCTTCACAAAAATCAAAAATTCTTCCTCTACAAAACGGGTAGCCATATAAATCTATAAAGCCACCACAAGCACCAGCATATTCAAATTTTTCTTTGTGATGCCAGGATAAAATTTTTGGTTGGCAAGCCGCAATTTTAGTATCTGCTTGCATTAATTCTATTATTGGCTCTATCCAATTAGCAGTAACTTCAACATCAGAATTTAAGAGTACAAAATAATCTGCCTCAACACTTTTAAGACACCAGTTGTATCCACCAGCATAACCATTATTTTGAGTGTTTATTAGAACTGTAATTTGAGGGTAATTTTCCTTCACCCAGTTAACACTATCATCTGTAGAGGCATTATCTGCTACAATAATTTTTTTATTAGAATAAGTTGATGAAAGAACAGAAGGAAGAAACTGTTGTAAATAATTTATTCCATTATAGTTTAATATAACAATTGCAACACTTGGTAACAAAAAAAATAGTTTTTGTAAAAATAAGGGTTGTAAAAGTTTTAATTAGAAATTAATGAAAATGTAACACTGCATTACGTAATACAATTTTAAATATTAACCTTAAAATGTATAACTGAAACTATCTACTAAGAAAAGATTGAAAAAAAACTTGCTTAATTAGATAAAAGTACTATTTTCGTGTTTTCCAATGACCGGTTTTCCATATTTCCGGAAGGTTTTAACGTAAATGCTTCAGGTTTTTTGGTTACTGTTTTTATTGGTTTTATTTAAATTTATAAATTCAAGAAATGAACATTTACGTTGGTAATTTAAACTGGAATATGACCAGTGAAGATTTACAAGAATTATTTGCACCTTATGGTGAAGTAGCATCTGCAAAAATTGTTACAGACAAATTCAAAAACAATCGCAGCAAAGGCTTTGGCTTTGTTGAAATGAACGATGATGATGCAGCACGTGCAGCAATCAGTGCATTAAATGATACTGATGTGCAAGACAGAAAAATTGTAGTTAATGAATCAACTCCACGTCCTGAAGGTGAACGTAGAAGCAGTGGCGGTGGCGGCGGCTTCAGAAAAAGTGGTGGCTTTGGTGGAGGCAACCGTGGCGGTGGCGGCGGTGGTTATAATCGTGACCGTGGTGGAAATGGCGGTGGTTATAACAGATATTAATCCTTAATATTAACACACACTTTATAGAAAAAATCGTTTCAATTTTGAAACGATTTTTTTATTTTATAGATAAACCCTTATCTAATTTGAATATTAAGTTTTATGTTTAATGCACCTCACAAAACTATTTTTTAATTGAATAGAAATTACAATGGTATTGATGCAAATAAAGAAATTGAACAAAAACTACAGCAAAGCATTTCAGGAGTATAAATTTAAAATGGTTTCCTATTTCTTTTTTTTCTATTGTCTCTGAATTTTAAAATAGGCACTTTCCCTTCCGTTCCTTTAATAATTCTTCCTATATTTTTTTGATGGGTAAGAATAACCATTAATGCAACCATTACTGCAAAAACCCTATATAATGTAGTTTCTTCATTAAAAATAAATAAAATAAAAACCATAAAAGCTACACCAGCCAAAATAGAACTTAATGAAACAAACCGAGTAAGATACAAAACAAATAAAAATACAGCAATACAACAAACAGCAACCAAAGGTTGTATGGCAACTGCCATTCCAAATAAAGTTGCAACACCTTTACCCCCTTTAAAATTTGCCCATATAGGAAATATATGCCCAACCACAGCAGCCAAGCCTAAACCAATCATTAAATTGGTTCTATCCCACTCATTGCTTATTCCTAAATAAGATGGCAAGAAAATATATAAGGAAGTAGCTACCACCCCTTTCAGCATATCAATAATCATTACAAAAGTACCCCATTTAGGTCCTAGAACTCTATAGGTATTAGTTGCTCCAGCATTACCACTTCCATATTCTCTAATATCAATATTAAAGAACCTTTTGCTTACCCAAATAGAAGTAGGTATAGAGCCAATTAAATATGCCAAAATAATAAACAAAAACTCGTTCATTGCGTTGGTTGAAGGTTGGAAAATTCAAATATACAATCTGTTTGTAAATAAAAATGCACAATTTATTAAAACAACAAGTTATTAACTTGTATAACACAAAGCTATCCAATTGTTTTTGGCTATAGTTTTAATAGGTTGCCAGCCAATTTGAGATGTAACCATTTTTATTTCATCTTCATCATCCTTCAATAATCCACTTAATAAAATGAAGCCATTATTTTTTACAGCATTATGTAATGCCTGAATATTTTGAAGAATAATATTTTTATTTAAGTTTGCTATTACAATATCATATTTCTGATTAGTAATTGCATTTTCTGCATTTTGAACAATGATATTTTTACAGTTGTTTGCGTTTACATTCTCAATACTGTTTTCAATACACCACTCATCATTATCTACTGCAACAACTTTTTTTGCACCTAATTTTTCTGCAAGAATTGCTAATATACCAGTGCCTGTGCCAAAATCGAAAACTGTTTTATTATTAAAATCAATCTCCTGCATTAATTGAATTACAGAAAATGTAGTTTCATGATGTCCTGTTCCAAAACTCATTTTAGGAGTGATAATTATTTCATGTTGTACATTATGTAAAGCTTGGTGAAAATTTGCTCTAATACCTACAAAATTATCTACCAATACAGGCGGAAAATTTGTTTCCCATATTTCGTTCCAATTTTGTTTTTCAATAACTGTTGCAATGAATTTTATTTGCATTGGTTGGAGAATTTTTTTAACCAAACTTTCGCTGTATTCTATTTCATCAATATATGCTAACACATTGGTTAAGGTAGTCTCAAAACCATTGTACCCATTATCTGCAAGCAATGCAATTACTAACTCTTGCATGGCTTCATTGGAAACCTCTATTTTTAATTGTATATAATTCATTTTAAAAAATAATCCCCCGAATTTTTGTACTCGGGGGAATTTAATTTAGATTAACAACTTTAGCCTTCAACAGTAGGTTGTTGTGGTTTATCTTGCCTTTCTGGTCTTGGCATTAATGCTTTTCTGCTTAGTTTAAATTTACCAGTACGCTGGTCAATTTCTAATAATTTCACTTTTACTTTATCTCCTTCTTTAAATATTCCATCCATACTTTCTAATCGTTTCCAACTGATTTCGCTAATATGTAATAAGCCCTCTTTCTTAGGTAAAAATTCTACAAACGCACCAAACTCTTTAATACTTTTTACAGTGGCATCATAAACCTCTCCTACTTGAGGTACTGCTACAATACCTTTAACCCATTCTACTGCTTTAAGTAAACTTTCTTTTTCTTGAGAGAAGATGCTTACCTCACCAGTATTACCTACTTCTTCTATATTAATAGTTGTACCTGTTACTTTTTGAATTTCTTGAATTACTTTTCCACCAGGGCCAATTACAGCTCCAATAAATTCTTTATCAATAATTAGTTTTTCCATTCTTGGAGTATGTGGCTTAACCTCAGGACGTGCAGCAGCAATACAGTTTTCCATTGCATCTAAAATATGTAAACGTCCTTTTCTGGCTTGTTCTAATGCTTCACTCATTACTTCCATACTTAAGCCATCAATTTTAATATCCATTTGTACGCCACAAATACCATCTTTAGTGCCTGTTACTTTAAAGTCCATATCACCTAAATGATCTTCATCGCCTAGAATATCTGTTAAAATAGCATATTTACCATCGGTGGCTCTTGTTATTAAACCCATTGCAACACCACTTACATGTTTTTTAAATGGAACACCAGCATCCATTAATGCCAAAGTGCCTGCACAAACTGTTGCCATTGAAGAAGAGCCATTGCTTTCTAAAATATCGCTAACCACTCTTACGGTATAGGCATAATCGTTACCAGGCATCATTTGCTTTAAGCTACGTAATGCTAAATTACCATGACCTACTTCTCTCCTACCTGGACCTCTCATCATTTTCACTTCTCCTGTAGAAAATGGAGGGAAATTATAGTGTAGAATAAATTTACTGTAATCGCTTGTAGCAGCACTTTCTATTAATAATTCATCTAAAGGGGTTCCTAAAGTTACTGTAGTTAATGATTGAGTTTCGCCTCTTGTAAACAATGCAGAACCATGAGGAGATGGTAAAATGTCCACTTCCATAGCTAAAGGTCGTACAACATCTAATGCTCTGCCATCTAAACGAACTTTATCGTCTAAAATCATATCTCTTACAACATAATATTGTAAATCGCCAAAGTATTTACCAACTAAGCCAGCATCTGCTTCTTCTAATTCTCCTAAGCCTTCTTTAACTTCTTTTTCTAATGCTTTAAATGCTTCGCTACGTTCATGTTTACTACTTGCACTTTTGGCAATTACATACATTTTAGTTTTAGCAATATCGCTAATTTTTTGTTCTATTACTTCGTTGGTGTAAGGTTTTGTATAATCTCTTTTATATGTAATACCAGCCTTATCTCTTAATTGTTGTTGTGCAGCTATTTGTACACGAATTGCATTGTGAGCTATTTCTAATACTTTCACTAAATCTGCTTCGCTACATTCTTTACTTTCTCCTTCCACCATCATCAAATTCTTATCTGTAGCAGCAACAATAAAGTCCATATCTGCTGAAGTTAAATTGCTGCGATTTGGATTTACAATAAACTCTCCGTTTACTCTTCCAACTCTAACTTCAGAAATAATTTCTTTAATTGGAATATCTGAAACAGCTAATGCTGCACTAGCAGCTAAACAAGCTAAAGCATCAGGCATTACTTCTTTATCAGAAGAAATTAACGTAATTAACACTTGTACTTCGCAGAAATAATCTTCAGGGAAAAGAGGACGTAAAGCTCTATCTACCAAACGGCTAATTAAAACTTCATAATCGCTTAAACGACCTTCTCTTTTAAAAAATGAACCAGGAATACGGCCTGCAGAAGCAAATTTTTCTTGATAATCTACTGATAATGGAAAAAATGATTGCCCTGGTTTTGGCTCTTTATTAGCAACTACAGTTGCCATTAAAATACAATTGCCTTGGCGAACAGTAACTGCACCATCAGCCTGACGAGCAAGTTTACCAGTTTCAATAGTTACATCAGTTCCGTTAGGTAATTGAAATGTAACTTGTATAGGTTGTGATAACATAATTTAATTTTTGATTATATTTTTAAAAGCAATAAATGCTTAAAAACATAAGTTGTTAGAATGGGTAATGTATAAAATAAAGTATTCCCAACATTCTCAGGAAGTTGGGAATACAGCTATAAGTAAGTTTTTGTAAAAAACATTAACCAACAAAAGGCAAAGCATTCTTACTGCCCAAACAATGTTGTTTGGTAATAAGTTATTTTCTTAACCCTAATTTTTCAATTAATGCTCTATACCCTTGAAGGTTTGTTTTTTGCATATAAGTAAGTAATCTTTTACGTTTACCAACCATACGCATTAAACCACGTTGTGTAGAAAAATCTTTTTTATTAGCTTTAATATGCTTGCTAATGTCTAAAATTCTTTCGGTTAATAATGCAATTTGACCCTCAATAGAGCCTGTGTTTGTTGATGCTCCACCAAATTCGGTGAAGATAGAAGCCTTTTTTTCTTTTGTGATTGACATCTTGTTTCTTTTTAAACGTCTTTTATTATATTTTTTATCGGCTGCAAAAGTAGGTAATTTATATTAAAATTTGAATATTATTTTTGATTTTAGCTAAGTTTGTTAGTTTACTACTATTTATACTGAACTCTCAAATACATTATTAACTGTTTACTGCAAGTTGGGCAGCTATATTTGTTGAATATTATGGTAATTAAAAGTCCAAAAATAATATTAACTGTAACTAACGATATTAGTTATGATCAACGAATGCAAAGAATTTGCAATTCATTATCTAAACAAAATTATTCTGTTTTATTAGTTGGTAGAAGTTTAAGCAGTTCTAAACTGTTACCAAATTTTAATTTTAAGACTAAAAGATTGAATTGCTTTTTTAAGAAGGGATTTTTATTTTATGTAGAATATAATTTAAGGCTATTCTTTTTTCTTTTATTTATTAAGGCTGATATATTATGTGCTATAGATTTAGATACTATAATACCTAATTATTTAATATCGGTATTAAAAAGAAAAAAAAGAGTATATGATGCACACGAACTTTTTACAGAACAAAAAGAAATTATTACACGTCCATTAGTACATAAATTTTGGTTGAGTATTGAACAGTTTTTTGTACCCAAATTTAAAAAGGGTTACACCGTAAATATTTTTATTCAACAAGAGTTAAACAGAAGATATAATGTTAATTACAGCATTATCAGAAACCTTCCTGTTAAAATACAATTCAACACAACTATTCAAAACACCAACTCAAATTTTATTATTTATCAAGGTGCAGTAAATGAAGGAAGAAGTTTCGAAACACTTATTCCTGCTATGTTACAAGTAAATTGCAACCTTTTAATTTGTGGCAAAGGAAACTTCTTTGAACAAACAAAACAACTCATCTATCAACATAAATTACAACATAAAATTGAATTAAGAGGTTATGTAAATCCAGAAGAATTAAAAACAATTACCCCAACCGCTTTGATAGGTTTAACTCTTTTTGAGAAAACAGGTTTAAACCAATACTATTCCTTATCCAATCGTTTTTTTGATTACATTATGGCAGGCATTCCTCAGGTTTGTGTTGGCTATCCTGAATACAAAGCCATTAATGATAAATATGAAATTGCACTATTGATAAATGTTACAGATGAAAGCACAATAGCAGATGCAATAAACGAATTGCTCAACAACAAAGAATTGCACAAACAATTACAAAACAACTGTATTAAAGCAAGAGAATTGTTGAACTGGGAAAATGAAGAAAAGGATTTATTACAATTTTGGAAAAACATTGTTCAATAAACTGATACATTGCATTCTACAAACTAAAAAAACCGACTGAAATATTCACAATCGGTTTTTAAATATTTTCAAAGGAATTATACTATTTTATTATGCGGTTTTTCTCTTTGCTAATTTGCTTTTTAAATTGGCTGCTTTGTTTTTATGAATTACGCCACGTTTTGCTAACTTATCAATCATAGATTCTACAGCAGGTAATTTTTCTGCAAAAGAATTTTTATCATCAATCGCTTTCAAATTTCTAATTGCATTACGTGTAGTTTTTCCGTAATACTTGTTTCTTTCAGTACGTTTAGCTGCTTGGCGTGTGTCTTTTTTAGTAGCCTTATGGTTTGCCATATTTCTTTATAAATTTTTTAAAAGGATTGCAAAAGTAGGGATGTTTTTTATATTGATGAAATTTTTAGTAAAATTTCTTTAAAAAAGAATGAATTGAATTAATAGAAGATTCATTGAATTCATTGTTTTATTTCAGTTTAATGTAGAAAAGCTGTCAAATAGCAAGCAATATCGGTTTCTTTTGTATTAAAGCTTGTTTTATATATGAAACAGTGGTACTATATTTGTTAATATAAGAAAAGGTCTTGGTGGTGGATATACAAATAAACCAAGTATAGTATAAACCTTATTTCAAATATTATTCTTCAAATCAAGCTGTCCTTTAGATAAAAATATTTTGTGATGGAAATATAATAATGGATTTTGTTCAAGTTATTTACCATATAAATTAAATTGAGATGAAAGTAATAAGCCTATGTATTTTTTTAGCAGTAAGTAACTTATTGATAGCTCAAACATCCAATACAGATAGTATAGATTATAAGAAAATTTTTTTAGATGTTGAAAAAGGAAATTGGACTGAGCTTAAAAAATATTATGAGAATGACTTAATAGATTGGAGTAAAAGAAATGAAAATAAATACACCCCTATACAATGGTTGATTAAAAATTTTCCTTCTAAAGATGATGGCTATCGTGCATGTTTGCTTGCGTTAATAGATGTAGGGGCAAGTGTTTACGATTTATCTCCAGAAGGCTGGAACGCTTTTCAACTTTCTGTTGCTAATGGAAAAATGG
>JADLER010000134.1 GCA_020846025.1 Bacteroidia bacterium
ATTATTGCATTAGCCATCATTGCCTATTATGATTATACCTATCTAGATTTTAACCACACCTACACATTTACCTTTATTGCTTATAGTGTTGTTTTTGGGTTATGGATGTTATGGGTCAATAAATTTTCTAAAACTAAAGGCATTGAAAACTAAATTAACCTATCTCATCTTTTTTATACTATTTGCACTACTGGGCTTTAGTCGCGAGTTCTTTTTTGTAAATGTGAATAATCAACTTTACAAATTATATTACCACCATGATGATGTAGTTATCCCTCCTAGCCTTAGCTTTATTACCCATTTTGATTACCAAACTTTATATTACCTCAAATTTCCGTTTACTATTATTTATTTTTTAGCTTATTTTTTGGTTTCATATTTTGCCGTAAAACTTTTATGCCATGAAAAAAAATATGCCAAATGGATTATCTATATTTACAGTCTATTATTGGGATTAGCAATTGTAACTATGCTTTATAATTATACAGTAAATAATCAATTAGATGGAGAAGAATATACCTTTAGTCGTTGGTTAATGGGTATTGCACAATCGCCTTTAGTGGCCTTCTTTATTATTGCCTCCAGTAAATTATACCAAAAATTTCAAACCGAACATATTAAATAACCGATTATGAAAAAGGATTCGAGCATCTTTAAACTAATTAAGGAAGAAAAAGAAAGACAAACACGTGGTATTGAACTAATAGCTAGCGAGAACTACGTGAGTGATCAAGTTATGAAAGCGATGGGCAGTGTGTTAACCAATAAATACGCCGAAGGCTTGCCCAACAAACGTTATTATGGTGGCTGCGAAGTGGTAGATAAAGTAGAACAAATTGCCATTGATAGAGCTAAAGAATTATTTGGTGCTACTTGGGTTAATGTTCAACCGCACTCGGGGGCACAAGCCAATGCCGCTGTGATGCTAGCTTGCTTAAAACCTGGCGATACCATTCTTGGTTTTAATTTATCGCATGGCGGACACCTTACACATGGCTCTCCAGTGAACTTCTCTGGAAAATTATACCGTGCTACTTTTTATGGTGTAGAAGAAAAAACAGGTCGTGTTAATTATGATACCGTTGAAGCTACTGCCAAACAAGAAAAACCAAAATTAATTATTTGCGGTGCTTCAGCCTATTCACGTGATTGGGATTATGCTAGATTGCGTAAAATAGCAGATAGCGTAGGCGCTTTATTACTAGCCGATATTTCGCATCCATCGGGTTTAATTGCCAAAGGTATTTTAAATGATCCGCTTCCGCACTGTCATATTGTAACTACTACAACTCACAAAACCTTACGCGGACCTCGTGGTGGTATGATTATGATGGGTAAAGATTTTGAAAACCCAATGGGAGAAAGAACACCAAAAGGCGAACTAAAAATGATGAGTGCTTGTTTGGATATGGCTGTGTTTCCTGGCACACAAGGCGGGCCGCTAGAGCATGTGATTGCGGCTAAAGCGGTGGCTTATGGCGAGGCATTAAGCGATGAGTATTTACACTATTGCGTTCAAGTGATTAAAAATGCACAAACCATGGCAAGTGCATTAATTAGCAAAGGTTATAAAATTATTTCGGGAGGTACGGATAACCATTGTATGTTAATTGATTTACGTAACAAAAACATAACAGGAAAAGATGCTGAAAAGGCTTTAGGCGAGGCAGACATTACCGTGAATAAAAACATGGTTCCTTTTGATGATAAATCTCCATTTGTTACATCGGGCATTCGTATTGGTACTCCAGCAATTACAAGCAGAGGACTAAAAGAAAAAGATTGTTTAAAAGTAGTAGAACTACTTGACGCTGCATTAAAACATAAAGATAATCCAAAGGAATTAGCTAAAGTAAGAAGCAAAGTAAATACCATGATGGGAAAATATCCTTTGTTTAAGGATTAAATTTTAGTGCTTATTTCTCGGGGAATTCTTGCTAACTTATCTATCCAAATAGATACGTCCTTGACGCCACATATCTACTGCTTGATACCATCTTTCTTTATATTCTTCGGTGCGTTCTAAATAATAATCATTATCCGTAAACAGATTAATAATTTTTACAAATGCAAATTGTAAGGCCATTGGATTGCCCTCAAAACCATAAGTCCATAACTCACCATTTTCTCGTTTTTGGATATTTGTTGGTTTACCAAATACGATATAAATCATCCCTCTATCTGTTTTCCAACCTTCTTGGTAACTTGTAAATTTTTGGTTAGCATCTTGAACTCTTAAATAATATTTACGAATTAATTCTTTTGCTCTTTCGTTATTACCTGCTATATCTAACCAAAAATAATCTATGGCCGCTTTTTTATTTGGATTATCATTACACTTATCAAATTCTTTTTTAGCCATAATATAACGTGTGGCCTGTATCATTTGTTCGTTATTCTTAATTTTCGGAAATCCTTGCTCATATACAAAGCAGGTAAGCCCTTCGCGTGTTTTAGAATTTGTTTTTAAATGTAAAAAACCACTTGTAGGTATCTGTAAACTAAATCGGTTATTGTGTTTGTGTATTAAAAAAGTAGAATCGGGCTTGTAATTAAACTTTGGTATAACATTATTTGAAAATGGCGGTGGTGCAAGTTTAAAATCTGAGTTAAAAGCATCTGCCTCTAAATGCTGTATGTTATTTCTCTGACTAAAAATATAAATAGATTGTTGGGGTGCGAAATAGCTTGTAAACAACACCTGATAATTGGTATCTGTGATTAAAAAGTTTTGTCTTGTTTCGGTACTTAATTTCTCAATATTTAAAGTTTGACTATAAATTGTATTTTTATTATAATCAATAACGCTGATGGTAGCTTTATAATTAAATCCAGCTTTTAGTTTAAAATTAAAACTTCCTTTAATATGCTTAACAATCGCTTGTTGTTGTGCATCCTGCAATGTAGTGTCGCTATATTCGGTTACATTACTATTTTCGGGAATAACTTTTAATTCAATTTTAGTATGGCTATAGTAGGTGCCACTGCTATCTGGTTTTCGATACATTAACAGCTCATTTGAGATGTCATAATATAAACGGCTAGTTTCATCGTCGAGATGATAAACTAAATATTGCGCTTCTAATTCCTCTAAATCGCTTTGAGTAACCTTTGGTTTATTAGCATAAGTACCTTGAGATGAATGGCAATTTACCAAGCAACCAGTAATTAATAACAAACAAGATAAACGATATAATAACTTCCAGTGACGCATTAAATTAAAATCATCACATTAAGGTAAAAGAAAAAATACAGAAAAGAAAATTTATTTTAATTCAAACGGTTTGCGCTCGTATTGGCAACATTCTTTTAATTTGCCATAAGCATAATCATCGCCATAAAAACCATCATTATCGTATCCAGCCTTGGCAATCGTTTGTTGAATTTGTTCTAAAGTTACTTTTGTAGAATCATATTTTACCGTCATAAGCGTAGATTCCACATCCCAATTTTTTTCAGATATACCTGCCATATTAGCAATAGAACCTTCAATGGTAGCTTTACATTTATCACAATTTCCCCAAACCTTAAAGGTGCTAGTTTTATCAGCTGTTTGTGTTTTACAAGCCAAAAAAACAAGACCCGAAAACATCAAAACATATAAAAAAGTTCTCATAGTAGTAAATAGAATAATAAGTTAGAGCGTTGCAAATTTATAATTTAATTTTAAAAAATGCTCAATATATTGCGGGAGTACAAATTTTAAGTTTTTTTGTGCTTTTAAATTATCATGAAACACCACAATACTTCCGTTTCGGGTATATTTTATACTATTATTTAAACATTTTTCAGATGAGGTAAACGCATCGTAATCATGGGTTAAAATATCCCAAAACACAATCTTGTAGTGGCTTAAGAGTTGATTGTACTGGCTACGCTTAATCCGCCCATAAGGAGGTCTAAACAAATTAGTTTTTGTGAAAAACTGACATTTCTCAACATTTTGGAGATACTCAGCTGTTTTAACTTTCCAGCCTTTAAGGTGATGATAGGTATGATTTCCCACTTGATGCCCTTCTGCTAAAATGCGATTAAAAATTGCAGGATGTTTCTCAATATTATGTCCAACGCAAAAAAATGTAGCTTGAATATGATAGTGTTTTAAAACATCTAATACCCAAGGGGTTAATTCAGGAATGGGACCATCATCAAATGTGAGATAAATCACAGGTTCGTTTTTATCCATACGCCACAACGCCTCTTTATAAGCTAATCTTAATAATTGAGGTGGGCGTGTTATGAATTTCATAATTAGGTTATCTAAAAATGTCTTGTTTTGTTTTTGGTTTTTTAGCCTCTTGCCAATTAAAATGTTTTACTCTCAATGCCTCATCATCAATATCAGCTATTGGGTAAATAACCGACTCGGGCTTATTTCTAAAAGTAGCCCTATCCACACCTTCGCTATTAAACCATACACTTAAATCGGAACAAAGGGTTTTGTTTACTCCCTTGTAATGTTTTTTCTGTTTTACATAATATATAATCTGCGCATTGCCTATCACATTTAGTTTCCGAATCGAATCGTTACTAAAAAAACCTTCTATTTTCCGCCCTTCTACTTGGTTAAATTTCTTCGCATCAAGGCTATCTACTTTTTGAATAACGGTGGCTTTATCTAATAATTCAAAATACTTAATACTCTTTTGTCCTGTAATTACTTTAATTAGCTTGGCTGTTGTTTGTCCGTTATTAGTCCATAAAATAGGTGAATTATACATGGTCATCAACGAATCGTGCAGCCAGTAGGTTAACGAGTCGCACAAACCTTGTAAATCTTTTTTATAAATTTTCACTTGTCTAAAGGCACGTACATAGGTTTTAGTAGAATCGGGTTGTGAATACATTAAGGTATCTGCTCCCATAAATAAGGTGTCTTGTTCAATAATTCTTCCATACACCGCTTTACCAGTAACAATAGCTCTATTAATTTTTTCAAAGTGTTCGGCATAATTTCCCCAAATGATTGATTTTTGAGCGGTATCAATAATTTTTACATTTTTAGTAGCCTGTCCATAACCAATTTTACGATCATAAAACACACTATCGCCCGTTAATTTTTGGTTTTTGGTTACAATGATGGCATTTTTGCTAAATCTCGACACTTCATTATCCGTATCGTACCAGCCATTCTCGCAATAAATATAATTTTCTTTACTTGTGATAATAGAAGGTCCAATAAAATACGCCGTTTTATTAATTGTATTATAACGCAAGGTATCACTCCGCATTTTATAATCTGGATTTACCAATTCAACATCATAATGAAAAGTGAGTTCTTTATTCCCAGAAAAATAATGACCATTCTTACTTGTCAACGTATTTTCTTTATTTACTATTTTGCCACCATTGTAATAACTGGCCATGCCCTTTCCAATCTCATAAGTTAAAATAGAGGTCGTAAGTGTCATGTCTTTTTCTATACAACGTACATTTCCTTTTAAGTTGGCTAGTTTAGTATTAGCATCATAACGTAATGAATCGCCATAAACAAAAATACTGTCGCCTTTAATAATACTAATATGCCCAAAGGCTTCTAATTTTTTATCACTATAAAGATAAGCACTATCACAACGCATCACAGCACCATCATGTTCACACTCTACATCGCCAATTAATCGCCTTGCATCCACACCCAATGCTTGATCGTAGGCTAATCGTTTGGCATGTCGTATGGTAATTAATTTGCCTTCTTTTTTCTCATTTGTGTTTACTTTGTTTTGCGACAAAGTTTCTCCTATTAAAAAACACAAAAAGAAAAAGATGAAAAATATGTTAGAATTTAAACGCATTATTTGGGTTATAAATTTAAGGATATATCCTTTATTCATCTAAACTTTATCGTTTTTTTAGAAATAGTGAGGTATTATAAAAACTTAGGTATCTTTACAGGCTTATGAGTAAGATAAAAAAGAATATTTTTATAGAAAATGCGCCAATCGTAGATATTTCATCTGAAGGAAAAGCTGTGGCAAAAGTTGATGGGATGGTTATTTTTGTAGATGGTGGCGTACCTGGTGATGTAGCCGATATATTGATTACACGAAAAAAGAATAATTATGCTGAAGGACATGTAACAAACATTAAAAATCCTTCAAAAGATAGAGAACAACCTATATGCGAACATTTTGGATATTGTGGAGGTTGTAAATGGCAACACATGAATTATGCAACCCAACTTCGTTTTAAGCAAAAAACAGTAGTAGATGCCTTAACTCGTATAGGTCATTTAGATATTTCAACCATGCAACCAATTGTAGGAAATAAGGAAAATTATTTTTACAGAAACAAACTTGAATTCTCATTCTCCGACAAAAAGTGGCTAACCAACGAGGAAATAAAAACAGGTAACACCATTGATAACCGAAATGGCCTTGGATTTCATATTCCGCGAATGTTTGATAAAATTTTAGACATTCAAAATTGTTATTTACAAGCTGAACCTTCTAATTCTATACGAAATGAGATAAAAAAATTTGCAACCCAACACCAACTTAGCTTTTTTAATATTAGAGAAAAATCAGGACTACTAAGAACCTTGATGATTCGAACTTCTAGTACTGGAGAAATAATGGTTTTAATACAATTTTACGAAAACCAACCCGAAAACATCCTGTTATTGTTATCACATCTACAAACTACATTTCCTCAAATTACGTCGTTGCAATATGTAATAAATGCAAAAGGTAATGACACCTTACAAGATTTAGATATAATAACTTTTCATGGTCAGGATCATATCTTCGAAGAGATGGAAGGCTTAAAATTTAAAATTAGTGCTCGTTCGTTTTATCAAACCAATTCTCTGCAAGCCTACGAATTATATAAAATTACACGAGAACTATGTGCCTTAACAGGAAATGAAATAATATATGATTTATACACTGGAACTGGAACTATTGCCAATTTTGTGGCCAAACAGGCTAAAAAAGTAATTGGGGTTGAGTATGTTGCAGATGCTGTAGTTGATGCCAAAAACAATTCTGACATAAATCATATTTTAAACACCTGTTTTTATGCTGGAGACATGAAGGATATCTTAAACGACCAATTTGTTCAAAAACATGGGAAACCAGATGTAATAATTACCGATCCGCCACGTGCTGGAATGCACGAAGATGTAGTTCGGGTTATTTTAAATGCCTCTCCTAAACGCATTGTATATGTAAGTTGCAATCCAGCCACACAAGCCAGAGACCTTGCTATGATGGTGAAAGATTATGAGATTAAAGCCATTATTCCAGTTGATATGTTCCCGCAAACAGCTCATGTTGAAAACGTAGTGCTTCTTCTAAAAAAATAGTTTCAAAAAACTGTAACTATTTTATTTTTTTATGGTTTAAACAAGACATAACCCCATAAACAAAACTTTATGACCACTACGTTTGAACCCATTGACAAAGAGAAAATTCAAAGTCTAAAATTTCCAAACGGCGAAGTTTTAACAGATAAAGCCTTAATAAAAGAACGTGAAGCGGAACTGAACAGAGCCTTAGCATTAGGGAACTTAGAACGCGCCAAAATTAAAATATATTTTGAAGATGATCTATCTCAAAAATTAGTAGAAACAACCGTGTGGGGCGTTACTGATAAAAGAGTTATCTTAAAACAAGGCGTAGTAATACCTATACATAGAGTACATAAAATTTCTTTGTAGGTAATTTGTTTGATTTTGAAAAACATATTGTTTTTGAAGATGATGTAATATTAGTATGCCATAAACCAGCTGGTTTAATGGTAGAACCTGATAGAAATAATTATCCTAACCTATTACAGAATGCGAAAGATTATTTAAAAAGAAAACAATTAATTGAACTGCCATACATTCAACATCTTCATAGACTTGATAGACCTACAGAGGGATTAGTTTTATTTACCAAAGAAAAAGCATTCTTAAAACATTTAAGTGAACAGTTTGCAAATAGAGAGGTAGAAAAATATTACTATGCTCTTACACTAAAATCTCCACCTTTACTCTCTGGAAAATTAGAAAACTGGCATCGAAAAGAAAAAAAGAAAGCCTGTATTGTTGATGAAAGCACCGCATTTGCCGAATTAGCTAAATTAGAATACCAATGTCAAGAAAAAAACAAACTGACACTTTGGAACATTAAACTACTTACAGGAAAATACCATCAAATAAGGGTGCAACTCTCTCACATTAATTGTCCAATTATTGGCGATACATTGTATGGTTCAACAGAAACTTATAAAACAAATGCCATTGCTTTATTTGCTTATCGATTAAAAATTACTCATCCAAAAAATCTTAATTCTTTAGATTTTAATATTAGCGATAAAATTATTCGGGAACTTGAATACTTGTTTTAAAAACAAATTGAGCAGGCCCTTCGAGCCAAATATTATAGAACGTATTTTCTAAAACCTTATCGAATTTTACTTTTAAGTTACCACCTAACGTTTTAATTGCACAGGCATTTTTTTCAGAACTAATCCCCATAATTGCCGCCACTAAAGCCGCAGCTGTTACACCTGTTCCACACGATAATGTTTCTGCTTCAACTCCACGCTCATAGGTACGAACAAATAGTTCATCATCTATTTTTTCTATAAAATTGACGTTAGTACCTTCAAAGATAAATCGCTCATTATTTCTAATCTTACGCCCTTCATTAAACACATCAAACTTTTCTAATCCTGAAACAAACTTAATATAATGAGGTGAGCCTGTATTTAAAAAGTAATATTGTTCACCAGCCTCAATATTTCGTACATCATTCATTTTAAGTTGAACAAGCTCATTATTAATTTTTGCTTCATGAATACCATCAATTGCCAAAAATTTAGCCTGTGTTGTTATAATGCCTAATTGCTGAGCAAATGCAACAATACACCTTCCTCCATTACCACACATGCTACTTTCTTTTCCATCACTATTAAAGTATAGCATCTTAAAATCTATCCCTGGCTCTAATTCTAACAACATTAAACCATCAGCACCTATTCCAAAACGTCTATCACACAGCCATTTTATTTGCTCAGTAGATAAAGAGACTGTCTTTAAGCGATTATCAATTAAAATAAAATCATTGCCTGTACCCTGATATTTATAACATTCAATTTGCATGTTGTTAATTTATCTTCGCTAATAATTGAGAATCGTTTACAAGTTCCATTGGTTTAAACTCGGTACCAGACGAAATTTTATAAACCACATCTTCATCTTTTAAATAAAAATTGCCATCAACCTTGTAAATTGTAATATTACTAAAATCTGATAATCCATATAATATCACTCGATTATGAGTCATACGATAACCTTTAGAATTTAAAGGTGTTTTCCAAAACTCCACAAAAAACATATCCGGATAATCATTACTTATTACCCCAGCTAATTGCCCTACTAGTGTATCTTTTTTTTCTTTAGTATCTAAATTTATTACTTTAATGTTTTTAACAGACAACAACTCTTCCGCAGCTACACTTACATCTTCTTCCTTAATTAATTTATCAACCTCAGCGTAATTTATACTTGGCGACTTTTTAGTATTTATTCCTTGATGTTTTGATTTACTACCTTCTGAATCTTTCGTATCTTTAGATGACTTTGCTTCTACTCGCTCTACAATTTTAATATTGCTTATGTTGGGTTTATTAAACTTCTTTAAATAATCGTCTATTTTAAATATAAAAAAAGCCACGCCTGCCAGTAAGCCAACCGTTACTCCAAAAACAAAAGGAGGTAATTTATATTTGAATCGTATTGCCACTTTAATTTGCAAATATAAAAGTACATATATTTTTCAATATGACTTTCAACAATTTATGAGCAATTGTATTATCTGCCACTACCTGTCAAATTGGATTTTGTATATGACAGTTATTTGTTAAAAAAATTTACATTTGACATGCTAAAACACGCAAAAACAAAGGCACTGGTTAAGTATTGTTAAATCAAAAAGTATTACATAACTTAAGCATTAACTTTGCGTTATAGAGTTTAAAATTTATTATTCATTTTTTAAATTATAATCTTATGAAAAAAGTAATTTCATCATTAATGATAGGTTGTGTTGGAGCCATTTTTGCTTTAGTTGGCAACTATTATATCAACCAACATAACCTGCATGAACATTTAAGTTATCAGCCAAATGCTTCGGCAACACCTAGCAAGCTAACAAATTATACTAATACATTTAGTTCAGTGGCAAGTGCTCCTAACTTTGTAGAATCAGCCGAGAAAACAGTAAACTCCGTAGTTCACATAAAAACAATTGTTGAACAACGCAATAATTTAGCTTACGATCCTTTTCAAGATTGGTTTTTTGGAGGAAGACAACGTCAGCCTTATGTGATGCAAGGTAGCGGAAGTGGTGTTATAATTAGTCAAGATGGTTATGTAGCTACAAATAATCATGTAATTAACGGTGCTACAAAGAGAGAAGTAGTATTAAACGA
>JADLER010000135.1 GCA_020846025.1 Bacteroidia bacterium
AACATTGATTTTTATTTAAGATAAGCTCTTTTTAAAAATCATTATTAAGTTGGTTAGTGGCTTTTTGTAAAATTTCAAAAGCGTTCTCAGCCATTAAGTTAGCTCGATCTAATGTTGGATTAATCTCAACCATTTCAAAACAAACAATCTTTTTAGAACGCATAATATAGTAAATTAAATTTCCAGCTTCTTTTTCGGTAATACCATTTGGTACTGGTGTTCCAGTTCCGCTACTAATACGACTATCCATGCTATCTACATCAAAACTTACATAAATTACATCGCAATGATCAAGATAATTTAACGATTCTATAGCTACTCGTTCTACTGCCTTTTTACGTATTTCTTGTAAATTAAATACCCTTACCTTGTTTTTCTTGATTAAATAATCCTCTTGTGGTTCAAAATCTCTAAGTGCAATATAAACCAAATCATTATAATGCATTTTTGGTTTGATGCCACCAATGTTTTTTAGTTTTTCCCAGTATTCAATAGTTTCATCATCAGGATTATTTTGCTGACGTTCTTTATTATCCTCTCCTAATAATGCGGCAATTGGCATACCGTGCATATTTCCACTTGGTGTTGTATATGGTGTATGAATATCGGCGTGAGCATCAATCCAAATTACCCCTACTCTTTTATTTGGGTAAGCCATTTTTATACCACTTATAGTACCAAGAGCTGAGCTATGATCACCCGCCAATACAATAGGCACTTCATCTTTTAATAAAGTTTTTTTTATTTCATTGGCTAAACGTTCGTTTAATGTATAAATTCCTTTTATTCGTTTAGCATAATCATTTACAACCGGCTCAAGCAATAAATGGTTTTCGTTTGGCACTTCTACCGACTTAAATTTTTTAAAGAAATTACTTCCAAAATCTAAGGCAGCTATCTTTATTGCATCTACCCCCATACTTGAACCTCGAGTACCTGCACCTATTTCACTTTTCACCTCTATTAATTTAATTGGCTTTATCATAGACTTATTCATACATAAAAAATTAATTATACAAAGATACGAATATGAACGGAAAATGTGAAGTGCTACAAATATCTCAAATAATCACAAAAAAAGAGGTTGATAGTTCCATCAACCTCTTTCATTTATTTAATTATGTCAAATTACATATTTTCAATAACCAAGGCAGTAGCACCACCACCACCATTACAAATACCAGCTGCGCCGTACTTAGCATTATTTTGTTTTAATACATTAATAAGAGTAACAATTACCCTTGCGCCACTACATCCTAAAGGATGGCCTAATGACACAGCGCCACCATTTACATTGACTTTTGATGCGTCAAGGTTCATTAACTTCATATTTGCTAACCCAACAACAGAGAAGGCTTCATTTAATTCAAAATATTGAATGTCATTCAATTTTAATCCTGCTTTTTCAATAGCTTTAGGCACAGCTAAAGCAGGCGCAGTTGTAAACCACTCTGGTGCTTGTTCCGCATCTGAATATCCTTTAATCTTTGCTAAAGGTTTCAATCCTAATGCTTCCGCTTTTTCCTTACTCATTAAAATTAAAGCAGCTGCTCCGTCATTCATCGTTGAAGCATTAGCAGCCGTAACTGTTCCATCTTTCTGAAATACAGGTTTTAATCCTGGTATCTTCTCAAAATTTACATTTTTATACTCTTCATCTTCAGAAAATAAAACCGTTCCTTTTTTAGTTACAACCTCTACAGGCACAATCTCTTCTTTAAATTTTCCAGCAGCCCATGCTGCCGCAGAACGCTTATAAGATTCGATAGCAAAGGCATCTTGGTCTTCTCTAGAAAACTTCATATCCTTAGCACATAGCTCAGCACAATTACCCATTGGTACATTACCATACACATCTGTTAACCCATCTTTTGCTAAACCATCTATAACTGTACCATTACCATATTTTGCGCCCCAACGGTTGTTTTCTAAATAAAAAGGAACAGAACTCATACTTTCCATTCCACCTGCCACTACTACTTCGGCATCACCCAGTAAAATAGCTTGGGCACCTAAAGAAATAGCTTTCATTCCGCTTGCACATACTTTGTTAACAGTTGTACAATTTACGTTATCTGGTAACCCCGCAAATTTTGCCGCTTGTCGGGCAGGAGCCTGACCTAAATTGGCTTGTAACACAGATCCCATAATCACTTCATTTACCAATGATGGATCTAATTTAATTCTATCTAAAGCCCCTTTAATGGCAGTAGCACCTAATTTAGTAGCAGAAATTCCTGCTAATGTTCCACCAAATGACCCCAAAGGTGTTCTTACGGCAGATACTATGTACACTTCTTTACTCATAATCATTATTAATTTTAGTTAGTGCGCCAAATATAACACCCTTGTTAGTGTTTTGTATTACCGTTCATCTAAAATTCATCAACATTTTAAAAAGAAATTAACATTCTAATACACGAAATAGGTATTTTACAAAATATAACATTCTTATTTCTGCTATAATCTCACAATTCAATACCTTTACGTGTTTTATGAAACCATCTTTGTTTTTAATACTAATTGTTTTTTGCCTCGTATTATTTATTGAATTTTATTTTGTTCAGGCGGTAAAAACAGTAAGTGTTGATTATTCTCCTAATAAACGTAAATACCTTTTGTGGCTCGTTTATTTTCTGGCTATCTCAAGTATCATTGTCTTTAGTATTGCCTCGGTTTATCCACCACCAGAATGGACAGTAACAATGCGCATATTTTTAGCTATCTTTTTTGTTTTATTACTAAGCAAATTATTAGGCTGTACATTTTTACTGATAGACGACATTATTCGCTTATTTAAGTGGATAGGCTCCAAGTTTTCATCAAACACAATTACTAATGATAACGAAACAAATAATCAAATAAGCCGCTTGAAATTTTTTAGTTATTTAGCACTCACATTTACCATTATTCCAGCTGTATCGTTATTATACGGTATGTTGTTTGGCGCATATCGTTATCGCCTACACAAGGTAAAAGTAAAATCACCTAATCTTCCAAATGCTTTTAATGGCTTTAAGATAATTCAACTCTCCGATATTCATTCAGGTAGTTTTTTAAGTACACAACCTTTACAAAAAGCATTTCAGATTGTTATGGAACAAGGAGCTGATTTAATTTTATTTACTGGCGATTTAGTGAATAACGAGGCTAATGAAACTGAACCACATCTTGAGAGTTATAAAATGCTAAAAGCACCACATGGCGTTTATTCTATTCTTGGGAATCATGATTATGGAGACTACAAGAAATGGAGTTCAGAAATTGAAAAAATTGAAAATTTAAACCGACTAAAACAAGTCCAAGAAGAAGCTGGTTGGAAATTATTAATCAACCAACATGTAGCTATTGAGAAAGATGGAGAAAAAATTGCCTTACTTGGAATTGAAAACTGGGGAGGTAATTTACATTTCCCACGTTACGGAAAACTTGATGAAGCACATAAAGGAACAGAAGAATATCCTTTCAAAATTTTACTCTCACATGATCCTTCACATTGGGATATGCAAGTAACAACCGAAACAAAATTTAGGGATATTGATTTAACATTAAGTGGACACACACACGGTATGCAATTAGGTATTGAAATTCCAGGTTTAGTAAAATGGAGCCCTTCAAAATTTGTATATAAGCACTGGGCAGGCTTGTATAAGCTAGAGAATCAATTTCTTTATGTTAATCGTGGGCTAGGTTTTTTAGGTTATCCTGGTCGTTTGGGTATTTGGCCCGAAATAACAGTAATTGAATTAGAAAAAGCCTAATTCTTTTTTTCCTGTTCTTCACTATCTTTCGATGCTTTATAGTGATATATTATTTTAAGTGCTTGCTCTCGTTCCTGTTCCTTCAATGCTTCAATTTCTAATTGACGGTTATATTCTGCTTCTAAATCTACTTCCTGCTCTGGCCATTGATAAATCTCAGCTTGAGGCCCTTCTTTACGATAATTAAAAGCAACTAAAAGTCCGGCAAAGGCACCAAATAAATGTCCTTCCCACGAAACAGCTGTATCAAATGGAAAAATGCCATAAGTAATGCTCCCATACATAAATACCACAAATGCCGAAACCATCATTAATGGTTTATGTTTTCGGAACACACCGCTAAAAAAAATAAATGTGGCTAATCCATAAATTAAAATACTTGCACCAAAATGGTAATTTGTGATAACTGTATTATTTCGTCCGCCAATCCATAACCAAACACCGCTGATGATGTAAATCCAAAACACACTTGGCCACGCTATTGTTTTGTAGAAATAAAATAGTACAGAACCTAATACTAAAATTGGCAAGGTATTATTTAAAATATGTCCCATATCGCCATGAATAAAAGGTGAGAAAAGAATACCCCACAAACCATCAACTGTACGGGGACTAACACCAAAACGATATAATTGTAAATGAAAGGCTGAATCTGATATAAAGATAATCCAACACAACAACATATAAATAAATGGGTATTTAATGCTCGACAAAAAATCTGATATAGGAAATTTGTTCACTATAAGGTTTTAACTAAAAACATACCAAAAGCAAAGTATGCCATCATGCGTGCTAAAAAGCGCCATCATGACATAAAAGATTATTTGAAAAATTTATTAAAACAATAATACAAGGCAAACATACCAAGTACCGAACAAATGAGTATAACAAAAAATTGAGTAGTATTAGGGATAATATTTCGCCCTTTAATATTTTGTGTATCGTCCTCTTTTAAAAAATGATGAATACCTAAATTTTGTTGCAAATAATGGCGTTCATCTTCAAACGTGATACCCGTAAGCTCAATAAAAAAATCATTTTTGGTATCTTTTATAAATTTACGGCTACGACTACAAAAATCTAACTTCGCATTATCTATTTGATAATAGGTACTGTATATGAGCCATTCATCTCCTATTCTTAAATCTATTTTACAATTATCATCATTATTAAATAGTATTTTAAACTCCTGCTTAGAAATTCCTTTATACAATTCTCTCAACTCAAAAATAGCTTCACTATTTTCTCCATTTAATTTCACCGATTTTATGACACCATTAAAAATTATGGTGTATTTATCAAGCTCTTCTTTATCTAACTTTGTTATTGGACACTGACATGCCAATAAGTTACCCATCCACAACATAAAAAAAATGATATAATAAACCTTACTCACGTTGTATTATATCTTTAGTAATTTCACAAATTGCAAGGTGGCCTCCATCTCTTGATACATCATCTTATCTTCTGTAATAAAAGGAATCGTCTTTCTGAATTCAGCCAAAAACTTCTCAATTTTTTTTGAAGATTTTTTTGGCCTTCTAAATTCTATAGCTTGCGATGCATTTAATAATTCTATTGAGAGTATTCGTTCTACATTTTGTATCACTTTAAAACACTTAGTAGCCGCATTAGCTCCCATACTCACATGATCTTCTTTTCCATTACTCGATACGATGCTATCTACACTTGCAGGCGTACACCATTGTTTGTTTTGACTTACAATACTTGCAGCAGTGTATTGTGGAATCATAAAGCCAGAGTTTAATCCTGGTTTAGCCACTAAAAAAGCAGGTAAATGACGCAGCCCTGAAATTAATTGATAAACTCTTCTTTCTGATATATTACCAAGCTCGGCTATGACAATTGATAAAAAATCTAATGAAATAGCTAAAGGTTGTCCATGAAAATTACCACCACTTATTACTTCATCATCTTCCGGAAACACCGTTGGATTATCGGTTACTGAATTAATTTCAGTTTCAAAAACAGAGACAACATAACTTGTAGCATCTTTAGTAGCACCATGAACTTGCGGAATACATCTAAACGAATACGGATCTTGAACATGTTCTTTTCTTTGTGCTAAAATTTCGCTTCCTTGTAAATAACCTCGAATAGTTCTTGCTGTGTCTAATTGCCCTTTATGCGGGCGAATGATATGAATATTATCTTTAAATGGCTCTATTCTTCCATCAAAAGCATCTAATGAAATAGCACTTACTAAATCAGCTACTTTATTTAATTTTTGTGCCTTTAACAAACACCAAACTCCATAAGCGCTCATAAATTGTGTGCCATTTAATAAGGCTAATCCTTCTTTAGATTTTAATTTAATAGCTTGCCACTTTAGTTTTTTTAATACTTCGGCAGCCGAGTATTTTCTACCTTGATAACATACCTCGCCTAAGCCCAACAATGGCAAACATAAATGAGCTAATGGTGATAAATCGCCCGATGCACCCAAAGAACCTTGTTCGTAAACAACAGGGTAGATTTTATGATTATAAAAATCTATTAATCGTTCAACAGTTTGTAATTGCACGGCACTTTTTCCATACGATAAAGATTGAATTTTTAGCAACAACATTAATCGCACTACTTCCAACGACACTTCATCTCCCATACCACATGCGTGAGACATTACCAAATTTGTTTGTAATTGTTCTAGTTCGTTATCAGGAATTACCACGTTGCATAAAGACCCAAAACCTTTGTTAATACCATAAATAGGTTCTTTTTGAGAAGCCATTTTTTTATCTAAGTACTCACGGCAAGCCACAATTTGTTTTTTGGTTTGTGCAGATAGTGCTAGGGTTGCATTAGAGTCTAATATGTGTTGTATATCATTTAAACTCAAAAGTTTTTTAGTATCAATAGTATGAATCATAATTTTTTGGTTGTGTGTTAATAGCGTTGCTCGCCATTAGCATTGTTCTTATTAATATTTTTTAAATTAAATACAATGGGATATTTTGTTCTATAGCGTACTAATTTCTTATCTTTTTGTGCAGGTTTCCACTTCGTATCTTTCATTACACGTATAGCTTCGCTGGTGCAAAAATGATTAAACTCTTTTTCTGCTACTAAATTGCTTATTGTGCCATTGGTTTCAACAATAAAACTCAACATAACCACTCCTTGTATATTTTGTCGGATGGCTATATCAGGATATTCTAAATTATTCATTAAATATTCTTTAAAAGCTTCTTCACCTTGGTAGTAATCAGGCATAGCATCAACTCTAGTATATACTTGCATACTCGTATCTATTAAAGATGCATCTTTCGGTTTATCAATGCCACGTTTTTTGACGATCTTTTTATAAGAAGAAGGACTAAACTTAAACGTAAGAAAAGATTGTGAAGCAACCGCTACATTAGCAATATAGGCAGGTTTAAACTCAATGTAACGTAATAACCTTAATGTTTCATTCTTTAAATCAATGTCTATTTCTTTTTTAAATTCGGGCTGAGTAACTGATCCATCAGGCTTTACTACAAAATAAACAGTTACTTCTTGTGAAATATTTCTTTTTAGGGCATTTTCAGGATAAATTACCTGATTATTAAAAATACGTTCTATATCATCTTGTCCACCAATGGCAACGGCTGGTTTATCAACTACTGTCTCAATCTTTTCTTGAGAAAAACCTACTACCGAAATGAACATTCCTATTAATACTAAATATTTCATTTTCTAATTGCTTTTAAGAACCGTTTTTTTCCACTCATATCCACAATAATCTCTGTAAAATTAAATATTTTAAACTCATCTGCATAGTTTTTTACCTGATTTGAAGTTAAAGGATTTAACTCAAAATATAAATAACCTCCGGAGTATAAATGCTTATCGCAAAACTGAATGATTTTTTTATAAAAAATAATATCATCATCCTCATTT
The DNA here is from genome assembly GCA_020846025.1 of Bacteroidia bacterium. Taxonomy (GTDB): domain Bacteria; phylum Bacteroidota; class Bacteroidia; order B-17B0; family Aurantibacillaceae; genus UBA4416. The sequence goes on from JADLER010000135.1 coordinate 7,665, forward strand.
ACAAACAAAGCTAAATGGGGTTCGTGTTGTAAGACACGCTCATCCATTTTGGCAGCTTCTCCTTTTTTTACATAGGGCGGATTACTTACAATTACAGAATACGAAGAATCTAACCACGATGCTTCATTTAAAATATTTAGATTACTCCATTCAATTAGAGTATTATTTTTCTCAGCATTGAATTTGGCCACTTCTAATGCCTCATTAGAAATATCAATAGCACAAACAGTTGTATGCACTAAATGTTTTTTTAAACAAATGGGAATGCAACCGCTTCCTGTGCCAATATCTAAAATTTTAAAATTGGCATTTAATAAATGGGATTGCTTTTTTAAATCACGAATAATAATGTCCACCAACTCTTCGGTTTCTGGTCGTGGAATTAACGTATGAGCATTTACTTTAAATTTCAAATCATAAAACCAAGCTTCGCCCAAAATATATTGGATAGGCTTATTTGTTTTTAATTCTTTTACTAATAAATAAATATTTAAAACATCAGATTGATTAATATGAGAATGATAAGCTTGTTTAACTTCTGATTTTGAGAGGTTTAAAAAATGCTCGCAAACCAAATCAAATATCGCCTCTATTTCAGAAGTTTCGTAATAACTGACTAACTCTGTTTGATAATATTTATATAAATCAATGAGTTTATTAGAGGCAATTTTCATAGTCTATTTATTCAAGTACTACCTACTTCATTATTTGTTATTGAGTAAATTCTCTATCGCATACATTTCATCACGTAATCTAGCAGCTTCCATAAAGTCCATTTCCTTAGAGGCTTTTAACATGGCTGTTTTTAGTTTAGTAATTTGCTTTTTTAATTCATCTTTGCTCATGTATTGTACCACTGGGTCGGCAGCTACATTAATCGTTTCAGGTTCAATATACGCTCTTACTAATTTACCTTCGGCAGTTATTTCTATGCCATTATCGTTAGGTTGCAACAAGGCTTTTGTGCCAGCTTGTTTAGGCGTAATACCATTTTTGTAGTTATACTCAATTTGTTTTTTTCGTCTTCTTTCCGTTTCCTCAATAGTAATTCGCATACTGTCTGTAACTTTATCAGCATACATAATAACTCGCCCATTCAGATTACGGGCTGCTCTACCCGCAGTTTGCACTAAGCTTCTCACATTTCTTAAAAAACCTTCTTTATCTGCATCTAGAATTGCTACTAAAGAAACCTCCGGTAAATCCAATCCTTCTCTTAATAAATTAATACCAATTAACACATCAAACATGCCTACACGCAATTGTCGCAAAATCTCTACACGTTCTAAGGTATCAACTTCGCTATGAATGTAACGACACCTAATTTGAAGTTTTGATAAATACTTAGCTAATTCCTCAGCCATTCGTTTGGTAAGTGTTGTAACAAGAATGCGTTCGTCACGTTCTACAACTTTATGAATTTCTTCTAATAAATCATCTACCTGATTACCACTTGGGCGAACTTCAATAATGGGGTCTAAAATTCCTGTAGGACGAATTAATTGTTCTACAATCACGCCACCAGATTTTTGTAATTCATAATTTGCAGGTGTTGCTGAAACATAAATTAATTGTCCTGAAACGGCTTCAAACTCTTCAAATTTTAAAGGGCGATTATCTATGGCGGCTGGCAATCTAAAACCATACTCTACCAAATTGATTTTTCGAGAAAAATCACCGCCATACATGGCTCCAATTTGCGGAATTGTAACATGACTCTCATCAATAATCATTAAATAATCTTCAGGAAAATAATCCAACAAACAAAAAGGACGTGTACCTTCCGCTCTACCATCCATATAACGCGAATAATTTTCAATACCACTGCAATAACCCAATTCGCGCATCATTTCCAAATCATAATTTACCCTTTCGGCAATGCGTTTTGCTTCAATATCTTTTCCTTGCGATTTAAAAAAAGTAACTTGTTTATCTAAATCTGTTTGAATTTGCTCCATGGCTTTCTGTAACGTATCGGGAGCTGTTACAAAAATATTAGCTGGATAAATATGAATATCCTCCATACGTTGAATTACAAAGCCATTAATTGGATCAAAGGTTTCAATAGATTCTATTTCATCGCCAAAAAAACTTATACGAACAGCATAATCGGCATAGGATAAATTGACATCTACAGTATCGCCTTTTACTCTAAAGGTACTCCGCTTAAAATCGGCTGTAGTGCGTGCATACAAAGCATTCACTAATTGATGTAAAATTTTATTTCTAGAAACAACCTGACCTACACTTAACGAAATAATATTTTTCCTAAAATCAGTAGGATTACCAATACCGTAAATACAAGAAACAGAAGCCACCACAATCACATCTTTTCTACCTGAAAGTAATGCCGATGAAGTACTAATTCTTAACTTTTCAATCTCATCATTAATTTGCAAATCTTTTTCAATGTATGTTCCAGTAGTAGGTAAATACGCTTCGGGCTGATAATAATCATAATAACTCACAAAATACTCAACCGCATTATGAGGAAAAAATTGTTTTAGCTCGCTAAACAATTGTGCAGCCAAGGTTTTATTATGACTTAAAACCAATGTGGGTTTATTAACCCGTTGAATAACATTAGCCGCTGTAAATGTTTTTCCAGAACCTGTAACACCCAACAACACTTGATGTTTAGTTCCTGATAATATGCCATCCACTAATTGCTGAATGGCTACAGGCTGATCGCCCGTAGGTTGAAAGGATGATATTAACTGAAAAGCCACGCATAAAGATACTCATGAATTTTGAAATAAATGGATTTTTTGCAATCACAACAAAAAATGTATCTTTGCGCTCTAAAATAAATTAAAATGGCAGGAAATATTACATTTACAATGATTAAGCCCGATGCAGTAGAAGCAAATAACATCGGCCCTATTTTAGCTAAAATAAACCAAGCTGGTTTTAGAATAGTAGCTATGAAATACTTAAAATTAAGCAAAGACGCCGCTGGCAAATTTTATGAAGTTCATAAAGAGCGCCCTTTTTATGGCGAATTAGTAGATTATATGAGTGGAGGACCAATTGTAGCAGCTATATTAGAAAAAGATAATGCCGTAGCAGATTACCGTAAATTAATTGGCGCTACCGACCCAAGCAAGGCCGAAGAAGGCACTATTCGTAAATTATTTGCAAAATCTATTTCGGCAAATGCTGTGCATGGTTCTGATAGCGATGAAAACGCTCATATCGAATCTGATTTCTTTTTCTCGAAAATGGAACGTTTTTAATTCCTTAAATACAATTTTTAAAAAAGGATTGGCCATTGGCGAATCCTTTTTTTATTTAATTTTAACTCATTGAAATTTCATTTAGACATATCTGTACCAGCACAATCATTTTCAATTCAGCATCAAGATCAAACCTTAATGATTGGCTCTTGCTTTAGCGAACACATTTATCATAAACTACACGATTTAAAATTTAATGTACACTCCAATCCTTTTGGAATTGTATTTAATCCCGAAAGTATTTTTAAACAACTTACACGAATTGTTACAAAACAATATTTTACAAAAAATGACATATTAGAGAAACAACAACAATACGTTTGCCTTGATGCGCATAGCCAATTTACAACTTCAAGTCCTACCCTGCTTTTAGACCAATTAAACCATCAAATTGATGCGTGGCATGAATACCTTTGTCATGCTAACACATTGTTTATCACCTTTGGATCTGCCTTTGCTTATGTTAAGAAAGATACTCAACTCGTTGTAGCCAATTGCCACAAAATACCACAAAATTACTTTAATAAGCAACTTTTAACATCTTCTTCACTCGTTGCTCAGTTTCATACACTTTATCAATTACTGCTTGCGTGCAATCCTACTTTACAAATTGTATTAACAGTATCGCCTGTGAAACATTTAAAAGACGGTGTAGTAGAAAATAATTTAAGTAAATCTATTTTAATTCAAACAACCCATCAATTAGTAAGCGACCTCGCTCACTGTAGTTATTTTCCATCGTACGAATTAGTAGTCGACGACCTACGCGACTACCGTTTTTACGAAAAAGACCTTGCCCATCCTAATTCCTTAGCTGTTGACTACGTTTGGCAGAAATTTGCAGGATGCTATTTTAATAATCACACCATGCAACTTAATCAACGTTTATTGCAAATTTATCAAGCGTATCATCATAAATTATTTAACGAACAAAGCGCCGAATCAATCCAATTTAAAAAAGATAATCTGCAAAAATGCTTAACACTTCAAGAGGAATTTCCTTTTTTAAATTTGCAATCCGAGATGGTTTATTTTAAATCTGTATGAAAAACCGCAAACATCTTTTTTTTGATTTAGATAATACACTTTGGGATTTTAATAAAAACTCGCGCGAAGCCCTATTACAGTTATTTAATGAACATCATATAGAAAATCATTGCGGTGTATCCTTTGAAGAATTTATAACGGTTTATGAAAATATAAACCATCAATTATGGGAGCAATATAGCCATCAAAAAATAGCAAAGTCTGAATTGAGATACCAACGATTTTATCAAACTTTTCAATTTTTTAAATATCAAAATTTAGCCCTCTCGCATCAATGGGCTGATGACTATTTAAAAATATCTCCCTACAAAACCCATTTGGTAGAAGGCGCCATGGATTTACTACATTACCTTAAACCTAACTATCAATTACACATTATTACCAATGGTTTTAAAGAAGTGCAGGATATTAAACTTAAACAATGCTTATTAGAACCTTTTTTTCAAACTATCATTATTTCAGAAGAGCATGGTGTAAGCAAACCTGATAAACAAATTTTTGAATTAGCACAAGAGCTTACCCAATCTATAGCCAACGAATGTGTGATGATTGGCGATAACTTAGAAGCTGATATTTTTGGCGCACTAAACGCCCAATGGAAAGCCATTCATTTAGCCGAACATGCAGCCAGTCAGCTGAATGATTATATACACATTACGAAACTACAAGAACTCAAATCATTTTTTTAAATAAGAAACCTATACCTCATTGTATAGAGATTAGATAATTCACTCTTTTTTTTTTACTAATAAATAGTGCTAATATAAGGGAGATTACATTGGCTTATTTTGTTTCGTTTTTAAATGTCAAATACTCTTGTCGGGTTAGTGTTGTGTCGTAAAGTCCAACATCTTCTCCTTGATGCTTGTTAATGCCAGTGTATTCCAAACTTGCGTCTTCGTAGCGTTTGAATTTGTAAACTGCATCGTTCATTAAGGCAGAATTGAAAACGCCTAAACTCACCAGTAATTCAAAGTCCTTTACGTTCAAGCCTGTTACTTTGCGAAAAAGTTTTGGTTCCAATTTAGTAATAACATCTTTCAAACTGCGTTCACGGAAATCTGTTAAATACATAAATATTGGAACTCGTGTCGCAAACTTGATAAGTTTTTCCTGAATTTGCTTTCTCAAATTCTTGTATTCTTTTTCTTCTTCTGTTAGTTCTTTTTTCTTCTTAACACTTAGTTTATCTGTGCCTTCTTTTTTTGCTTTCTTAATTTTGTCGCTCTTGTTGATGATAGTTTCAATGTCTTGGTTTAAGTTTCGGAAACCTTCAATGTTCATCAACGCTTTCAT
>JADLER010000136.1 GCA_020846025.1 Bacteroidia bacterium
TAACTGCTGTTTTACAGAGTTGTTATGATTTCAATTAAAGAATTTACCTGATGCTGGTTACAATATTTTTTTAAATAATCTTTTCTAATTTGTAATAGTTGTTCATCAAACGTTTCGGTAAAATGTTGCTTAATTTTATAAATATAATCATCAGGTTGATTAGCAATAGTAATTGCCATTGATAACTCTGTACCATGAACCATAAAGTCATTGGCAATTACAAAACGACCTTTAAATAAAACATTTAATAATTTTAGTTTTAATCCGGTGGCTTGCGGAGTGTATAAACAGTGTATCTGGGCATTTTCTATCAATTCATTCATTTCTTGTTCGCTACAGTTTTCCTTTAATTGAATATGAGGATATCGGGCGATTTTTTCTACTAAAAAACGAGGAGGATTCAATCCTGCAATAATTACAGGATGATTTATTTTACTAAATACATGTTCAATTAACCAACTAGCCGCTTGATAGTTTTCTGAAACACTTAAATTACCATGATATAAACAATAATCCGATTTACCTACACGAATACCTAATTCATCATTTTGGTGGAACGATGGTAGATAATATACTTTATTGTTTGGAAATTGTTTTTTAAAATACTGTTCGTCTTCTGTAGAAACTACAAGCATCGCATCGGCAGCTGATAAGTATTTTTCAAACAATTTTAATTTGAACGCCTCGGTGTATAAATACAACTTTTTAAGAAATTGATTTTCGTTTTTAGCTAGGTGATAAAAATAGTTATGTTCAATATTTGACTCTCTAAATAATTTTAACCGACCCGAAAATTCCTTGTCATTTATGTAGTAACACGTATGCAAGGCATCAAATAAAATTGGGTAATTATTTTTTTGTAAGTTCTTTTTAAGTTCCTTAGACTTTCTTGATTTAACATTGTAAGGTAAAATAGAAAAAAAGGATGCTAAACCTGTTTTTCGTTGATAATAGTTTACTTTCCTACAATATTTTTCAAGCTCTTGCTGCGGACGTCTTGTGCCATAAGTATAACAATGTAAATAAATCTCAACACCCTGTTGATGCAAACACCTTATTTTATGAAACATGTTTATAGCACCACCATAATTTGCCGGGTAGGGTACATCTAAACAAACAATATTAATAGAAACTGCCAAGGAACAATTAATTTAATTTTTTAATAAAACGAAGATAAAAACTATTTAGTGTGATTTAGTAATTTTTTAGCCTCACTAATGGTTGATTTTGCATTACCAACCAATACGCTTTTACCAATGAATATTACAGGGCGCTTTAAAAATGTATATTCTTCAAGTATATAATTTTTAAAATCGATTTCAGTAAGCGTTTTCTCAGCTAAGTTCAATTCCTTGTATTTACGGGCTATTTTACTAAACAGAGCTTCATAACTACCAACAACCTCTTTCATTTCATCAAGTTGTACTGGAGTTATTTTTTCTGTTTTAATATCTTGAAAAATAAAACCTAGCTCTTTTAAATTTAGCTCTGCAATTATGCGTTTACAAGTATCACAGGTTGAGAGGTAATAAATTTTATTCATGGTTTATCCCAACATTTTCAAAAACGAAATTTCTTTATCGGTTAAAAATCTGAATTTCCCTTTAGGTAAATCTTTTTTGGTTAATCCACCAAATGCTACCCTATCTAACTTTATAACTTCGTATCCTAAGTGTTCAAACATACGTCTAACAATACGATTTTTACCACTATGAATTTCAATACCTAACTCGGTTTTACCAGTTCCAACAAATTCAGCAGCATCAGGTTTAATAAAACCATCAGCAAGTTCAAAACCTTCATTCAGCATTTTATAATCTTCGCTCGTCAGTTTCTTATCAAGTGTTACATGATATACTTTTCTAACTTCAAATTTAGGATGCGTTAGTTTAGCGGTTAAATCACCGTCATTGGTAAATAATAAAACGCCAGTGGTATTTCTATCTAATCGCCCAACAGGATATAAACGTTCTTTACAAGCCTTACGAACTAAATCCATCACTGTTTTACGAGATTCTGGATCATCCATAGTTGTAATATAATCCTTAGGCTTATTTAATAATAAATATTTTTTGGTTTCATTTTTAATAGGCACTCCGCCATAAGTAACTATATCAGTAGGATTCACTTTATAACCCATTTCTGTAATTATTTTCCCATTTACGGTTACAACGCCGGTAGCAATTAATACGTCTGCTTCACGCCTTGAACATATACCTGCATTGGCAATATATCTATTTAAACGTACCGCATCTTCACTTACATTTTGTTGGTCGGATGTGCGTTTTGGCCCTTGTTTCTTTACTTTTTCTTCTTTAATAGGCTTGTATGATGGTTTAGAATAGCCTTTTTGAAAGAAACGCTCTCCACCTTCCCTAAAATTTCTGCGTGGTTTTTCAAAATCTACGTCTTTTTTAAATGGACGTTTTTCTCTATCTCCAAATGATTTTTTAGAATCGTCGTCTCTATAATTTCTGCGTGGTTTTTCAAAATCTCCGTCTTTTTTAAATGGGCGTTTTTCCCTATCTCCAAATGATTTTTTAGGAGAACGGCTTTCATATTTACCATCAGCACGTTTCACAAATGGTTTAGAATCATCATTGCTAAATTTTCTTTTAGGTCGATCATCATCCTCACGTTTTTTATAAGGCGCGCCTTCTGATTTAAAAGCACGTATTGGTCTTTCAGAATTTGAACCCGTTTTTTTTCTATTAAAGTTTGATGTACTTCCTTTTGAAAATGATTTTCTAGGTCCTTTGCTATCTCTACTCATGGTATATATTTTCGTCAAATGTACGATTTATTTAGTGATTGCAGTTTTAAATTATAATACCAACTCGTAATAAATTCTAACTTTGAGCAATGAAAAATGAACTTTATAAGGAAAAGCTAACAGAATATCTTGAAGGTTTTGTTAGTGAACGACGTATAGGAAGAGTAAAAGAAGTGCTTGATAAAAGAACCAACCACATTACTATTGTTCTAGAAGATGTTTATCAAAGCCATAATTTTAGTGCTGTTTTAAGAAGTGCCGATATATTTGGCATACAAACCGTAAATTTTATTGAAAATAGAAATAAATATAAAGTAAGCGAAGATGTTTCAATGGGTTCTACACAGTGGCTTAGCATTAATCGTTATCAAAATAAAGAAAATAATACTAAGCAATGTTTACAAGATTTAAAAGCCAAAGGGTATAAAATAGTTGCTACCTCATTGCATAAAAATAGCATTTCATTAAACCAATTAACTTTAGAAAAACCTATTGCATTAGTATTTGGAACTGAACTGACAGGTATTACAAAAGATGTTGAAGATGTAGCCGATGAATTTGTTACATTACCAATGTTTGGATTTACCGAAAGCTTTAACATTAGTGTGTGTGCGGCTTTGTGCATGTATGAATTAAGAAATAAGCTCGAAAATTCAGACATATCTTTTGGCTTAACAGAAGCAGAAAAAAAAGATATTTATATCGAATGGTTAAAAGCCTCCATCAAAAAACACGATTTAGTGATTAAAGAATTTGACTTAAAATATTCCGAAAATCCAATAAAATAAATCGGATATATAAAAAATCTGTATATTTGAGTAATGGAATTTTCAGCTGCTCAAATAGCCAACTTATTACAAGGAACCGTAGAAGGAGACGAAAATGTAAAGGTATCTAATCTCTCAAAAATCGAAGAAGGAGTACCAGGTACTTTGTCGTTTTTAGCAAATCCAAAATACACCAACTACATATACGATACAAATGCTAGTATTGTAATAGTAAACAAATCGCTGAAACTTGAAAAACCAATAAAATCAAGCTGTACGCTTATTCGGGTAGAAGATTCGTATGCTAGTTTTGCACAACTTTTAGCCATGTATAATGAGTTTAAAGGTTCTAAATCGGGTATTGAGCAACCTTCGTTTATAAGTGAAAGCGCTAAGCTTGGTACAGATTGTTATGTTGGAGCGTTTGCTTACATTGGCCTAAATGTAAAAATTGGCAATAACACTAAAATTTATCCACATGTTTATATTGGCGATAATTGTGTAATTGGCGATGATACAACCTTGTTTTCTGGTGTAAAAGTCTATCACGAGTGTAAGATTGGAAATAATGTAGTAGTACATTCCAATACAGTAATAGGTAGCGATGGTTTTGGTTTTGCACCTCAAGATGGAAAAGAATTTGCAAAAGTACCTCAAATAGGTAATGTAGTTATTGAAGATAATATTGAAATAGGTTCTAATTGTTCTATTGATAGAGCAACACTTGGTTCTACTACCCTTCGTAAAGGGGTGAAATTAGATAACCTAGTTCAAATTGCACACAATGTAGAAATTGGCGAAAATACCGTAATAGCTGGTTTATCAGGAGTTGCGGGCTCTACTAAGGTTGGAAAAAATTGTATGATTGCTGCTCAAGTTGGTGTGGTAGGGCATATAAAAATTGCCGATGGTGTAAAAATTGCTGGGCAAGCGGGTGTAGGCGCATCTATTGAAAAAGAAAATGAGATAGTGCAAGGTTCACCATCATTCCCATTAGGCGATTTTAGAAGAAGTTACGTGTTATTTAGAAATTTACCTAAATTAAATGATAGACTCAAGGATATTGAGAAAAAATTAAATTCTTAAAATAATTTTTTATAAAGACAACAAACATCACATGGCAGATAAGCAGAGAACAATTCAAAAAGCAGTTTCGGTTTCTGGAAAAGGATTACACACTGGTGCGCCAGTAACTTTAACTTTTAATCCAGCCCCTGAAAATCATTGGTATAAATTTCAACGAATGGATTTAGATGGCCAGCCAATTATTGAGGCTGATTGTGACTTAGTAGTAGATACCTCAAGAGGAACAACTCTTGAAAAAAATGGAGCACGTGTTCATACTACCGAGCATGTATTAGCTGCATTAGTTGGATTAGGTATCGACAATTGTTTAATACAAGTTACTGGACCAGAAATGCCAATTATGGATGGAAGTTCTTTAGCTTTTATTGAAGTATTAGAACAAGCCGGTATTATTGAGCAAGAAGCAGAAAGAGATTATTTTGAGTTAACAGAAAATCTTACCTACGAAGATCCTGTTAAGAAAGTAGAAATGTTGGCGGTACCACAGGATGAATTTCGCATCACTGTTATGGTAGATTATGGTAGTGAAGTGTTAGGTACACAACACGCTTCTATGTACCACACTGGAGAGTTTAAAAAAGAAATTGCACCTTGTCGTACATTTGTTTTCTTAAGAGAACTCGAAGCCTTATTAGCACATAATCTTATTAAAGGTGGCGATATGGATAACGCCATTGTGCTTGTAGATAGTGAATTGCCCGTTGAAAAATTAAATCATTTACGTAAAGTATTTAATAAACCAGATGTGGAAGTAAAAGGGCGTGGGGTGTTAAACAACACTAAACTTCGTTTCTTTAACGAACCTGCCCGCCATAAATTACTTGATATTGTTGGCGATTTAGCTTTAGTTGGTAAACCAATGAAAATTCATGTATTAGCAGCTCGCCCTGGTCATGCTGGTAATGTGGATTTTGCGAAAAAGATTAAAGCTTTAATTAAAAAACAAAAAATTGAAAAAGACTTTTTGAAAATAGATTTAAGTCAGCCACCTTTACTTAATATTAATGACATAATGAAAATTTTACCACACCGTCAGCCTATGTTGTTGGTAGATAAAATTATGGAACTTTCACAAGAACATGTTATAGGTGTTAAGAATGTAACTTTAAACGAAGAATTTTTTAAAGGTCATTTTCCAGATGAACCAGTGATGCCGGGAGTTTTATTAATTGAAGCGATGGCACAGTGTGGTGGTATTTTAGTTTTAAAAACAGTGCCTGATCCTGAAAATTACTTAACATATTTCATGAAAATAGATGGAGTGAAGTTTAAACAAAAAGTAATTCCTGGCGATACGGTAGTGTTTAGTTTGGTTTTATTAACGCCAATTAGAAGAGGAATATGCCACATGAAAGGAATTGCTTATGTGAATTCAAAACCTGTAATGGAAGCCGAAATGATGGCGCAAATAGCGAAGGTAAAAGGATTAGAAGTGAAAAATCCTGAAAAACAATTAGCATAATATAATATAATATATGATTTCACCACTTGCAAACGTTAGCCCTAAGGCCATTATTGGAAAAAATGTAACCATAGAAGCATTTGCTACAGTATATGACAACGTAGTAATTGGCGATGATACTTACATTCATCCAAATGCAGTGATATATCCTGATACAACGATAGGTAATCATTGTCAAATCTTCCCGGGAGCTATCATAGGCATAGTGTCTCAAGATTTAAAATACAAAGGAGAGAAAGTAACAACTGTGATTGGAAATAATACCATTATTAGAGAATATGTTACTATTCATAAAGGTACCGCCGATCGTAAAACAACTAAAGTAGGTGATAATTGTTTAATTATGGCTTATGTTCATATTGCCCACGATTGTATAATTGGTAATCATGTTATTTTAGCCAATAATGTGGGCTTATCCGGACATATAACTATTGAAGACTATGCTATTGTAGAGGGCATGTGTGGGATGCAACAATTTATTACTGTTGGTGCTCATAGTTTTGTTGCTGGTTTTTCACAAGTGAGAAAAAGCGTGCCACCATTTATAAGGGTAGCTCGCGAACCACTTCAATATATTGGTGTGAATACAATTGGATTAGCTCGTCGAGGCTATGATAAAGAAACGATTCATCAAATAGAAGATATTTATCGATTAATTTATGTGCGTGGTCATAATATTACCAATGCACTTGAAATAGTAGAACAAGAGATTCCTAATAATGACATTAGAAATCAAATCGTAACATTTATCCGTTCTCAAAAAGACGGTGTAGTAAAAGGAATTTAAGAAATGGCACGCATTCTTACAGGAATAACAAGTAATAACACCCCACATTTAGGAAATATTCTAGGAGCAGTTGTACCAGCAATACAATTAAGTAAACAACCAGAAAACGAATCGCTATTTTTTATTGCAGATTTACATTCTCTTATTTCTCAGAAAAACGCAAGTGATAGAATACACAGTGTTAACTCGGTTGCTGCTACTTGGCTTGCCTTTGATTTTGATACCGAAAAAAATATTTTTTACCGTCAAAGTCGAATTCCTGAAGTGTGTGAACTTACCTGGTATTTAAACTGTTTCACTCCTTATCCAATGTTGGCAAATGCTCATTCATTTAAAGATAAGTCAGAAAAATTGAGTGATGTTAACTCAGGTTTATTTACTTATCCAGTACTAATGGCCGCTGATATAATTTTGTATGATGCTGAGTTTATTCCTGTAGGAAAAGATCAAATTCAACACATAGAAATGACGCGAGATATTGCCGCAGCCTTTAATCATAAATACCAACAAGAGATTTTTGTTTTACCTAAAGCAAAGATTGATGAAAGTGTGATGACGATTCCGGGTACTGATGGCCAAAAAATGAGTAAGTCGTATAATAATTTTATCAATATTTTTTTACCAGAAAAAGTACTATTAAAAGTAATAAAAAGTATCATTACAGATACAACGCCACTTGAAGAAGCTAAAAATCCTGACACTTGCAATGTGTTTAATATTTTCAAGTTAATTGCAAGTTCTAGTCAAATTGAAGAAATGCGGAATAATTATTTAAAAGGCGGTTATGGTTATGGACATGCCAAAACAACTTTATTTGAGTTAATAATTGATAAGTTTGCTAGTCCTCGCACAAAATATCAAACTTTAATGAATGATACCTCCATGTTAGAAAAAGAACTTCAAGTTGGTGAATTAAAGGCTAAAAAAATTGCTCAAGAAAAATTAAAACAAGTAAGAGCCGTTTTAGGTTTTTAGAAAGCTCTTTAGTTCAACTTAACAGGTGTTTTGTCAATAACTAAATGTTAAAATTTGGCTTTTAATTAGCTTATTTATATGAAGTTACGCAAATAAACTTTATTTTTAGCTACTCTAAAAATATGATTATGAAAAGATTTTTACTGACTTTCATCAGTTTATTGTCTATCCAGTTGTTTAATGCTCAAACAAATTATGTTTGGAATGGAGGCACCTCAACAGATTGGAATACTAATACCAACTGGACACCTAACGGAATA
>JADLER010000137.1 GCA_020846025.1 Bacteroidia bacterium
GTTTTTGTTCAACTACCGCCCATTTAAGATCTTTTATATCTTTAAATAATTCTTTATGTTGAAAATACGTACTCCCTAATGATCCCCCAAAATCTACAACATGCAATTGATTATCTTTAATAGAGTTTTTAAATGCTTCGATTAACTCAAGCGAATATTGAACTTCATCAAATAAAACAGAATCTCTTTCATAAACCGCCTCTCCATTTCTAACTTTTAAAACAGACTCTTTTACTTTGTTTAAGATATTATCTGTATCATATCCATCACACTCCCTTTTTACTTCTTGCCAAGTTTTATAGTTACCAAACCAACCATGAGGTTTCGAGAAATTATCTTCTCCTCTTAAATAAGAAAGAAATTTAATCTTTACTTGATATAGTTGATATTTAAGTTTTTGAAGCAATTATTTACAATTTGTATTAGATATGTTGTTTTAAGTAACTCAATAGATTTTCCATATAAACATCATAATTATAATCCCTTAAAGTTCTCTTTTGTGCATTTAATCCTATTTCAATTGCTTTTTCAGGGTGTGTGCAATAATAATTATATTTTTCTAAAGCCTCAGGAAAACTTTTATAAGATACAATCTCTTTATCAATCTCAAACAGTTGTGCTAAATTATTACCATAATCATTTAATAACATAGTCCCTACTCCACTTGCCTCAAACATTCTCATATTTCCTACATCGCCTTTTAATAAGGCTTCGTGAATATTTAAAGTAATTAATGATTTTTGAAGTACATCATACATATTCAGTCCCCAAACCTCTTCTACAAATGCTTTTTCAATTTCAGGATTATCTGGGAAAAATCTATGTTTATAATACGCCCATGTTCTTCTACTATAAAATTGTTGATAGCCATAACCCCATATTTTTACTGGTGCTTGTTTTGCGAAATATTTTAAAAATTGCTTTCTGTTTTCGTGCACATCACTCCACCCGCCCACAAAAGACAATGGAATTGATTTAGGTTGTGGATTTTTAATTTCATCTAACACTCTACTATCAAACGCAGGAAGTAGATAATAAGCCTTTATTCCATATTCATTAAACGATTTAACAAACTGTTGTGTGGATGAGAAAATTACATCAATATTATGAAGTGGTAAACTAGGTGAAAAAGGTGTAGATATCCAAGCAACAACTTTATTACAATATAATTTTGCTTCATTAAGAAATGTCCCAAAAAAGCCAAAAATACTTTCTATATAAAAAACGGTAGGTTTAAAATGCTTAATTTGAGCTAATGCAATTTCCTTTTCCCAATTACTCTCCGAATATTTTACATTATTTTCGAAAGCCCATTTTTTTTGTAAGGCCTCACAATTAGCAATAATAATAAATGCTTCATGGCCATGTTTAAATGTATAATGATAAGCTGCACCAGTATCGGCAAAATATTGATTCAATAATAATTGAAGCATCTGCTGATAACTTAGCGAATTAAAATCAGGAAAACGAGCATAAAACTTATCTAGAAAAGGCTGATAATATTGAGTGAGATACTGAATTTTCATTTTATGTTAGCCTTTAACGATGCAATTAAGATTTGAGTTTTTGCTGTGAGGGATTTCCATATAATAAACTATTAGGAGGAGCCGATTTTGTAACTACAGCGCAAGTTGCTATAGTAGAATTCTTACCAATGTTTACACCTTTTAGAATCACCGCTCTTTTGCCTATCCAACAATCATCACCTATCATAATTGGAGATGTTTCTGGTTTTTCTACCTCTAATCCAATATAGGGATAATTATCTATAGTTAATTTTCTTCGTTTGTCTTGGTTATAAGTACAATGTGTATTCGTATCATATATCATGCACTCATATGAAATCATATTGAATTTACCAATTTTTAGACTTTCATCGCATCTTATTTCAGTTCCATACATTATACCAGTGTATGAATCTACAGAACAAATACCACCAAATCTTATACAAAATTCTGATTGAATGATACAATGATCAGCAATTAATAGGCTACCATCATTAATGTATATTGAATTTGAAAGTGTATTTTTAACGCCTATAAGCTGTGTATCATTCTCAATTTTACATTTTCCTCTAATAATTCTTATATGATAATTGTCGATTTTCACATTATCGCCAATAATTAACTGAGCATCATTTTCAAGAACAATTTGGCTATTTTGAATAAATGAAGATTCTGATTTTTGCAAAACTGCTTTATCATTTACTTGAAAACAATTAGATGTTTTAAATTCTGTAATACCAAAAATATTTTTAAGCCTTTTAAAGATCATTTTTTCGACCAAGAATTTTCAATTAAAATACTTTTATGTGAAGATGGATTTATTTTTCCTGTTCCGTAAAAATCACCTGCTATTACATTTACAAAAACAGCCTCTTGAACCCAATCTTGCATCACACTATTCTCCGATATAGATACATTAATAAAATAAGAGCCTTCCATTAAGGGTAATTTATTTAGTGTACAAATGAATGTTCCGTTCCCTTTTACGTTTTGAAAAGTCGTTCCGGTGTTCTCACTATTTAATACAGTGTACAATACACCGTCATCTCCATAAATAGCTAAAGCCACATTTACATTATTTGCTACATAATTAGCTTTACATTCATAAGATACTTGTATTGTAAAATCTTGTCCTGTAATTAACTCTTCTGTTGCTTGTAACGAATGAAAAAAAGAGATGTTTGTAACTTTTATTCCTCCTTCTCCTACTCTATCTGTTCTATCAGCAACTGCCGAACGAGCCACTTGATTTGCTAATTGCATATAATGCTTTATAGCTATATCGGCACTTGATACATTAAGCGAAACTTGCCCTTTATGCAAAACCATTCCTTTGTTACACAAAGCTTGTAATGTATTCATCTGATGACTCACAAATAAGATAGTTCTTCCATCGTTTGAACTAATATCATTCATCTTACCAAGGCATTTTTTTTGAAATGCCGCATCGCCCACCGCTAATACTTCATCTACTATTAAAATATCCGAATCTAGATGAGCAGCTACCGCAAATGCTAAGCGCACATACATGCCGCTACTATAACGCTTAACTGGTGTATCTAAAAACTTTTCAATTTCACTAAAAGCTACTATCTCATCAAATTTTTTATCTATCTCCTGCTTCGACATTCCTAAAATTGAACCGTTTAAATAAATATTCTCGCGCCCTGTTAAATCACCATGAAAGCCAGTTCCTACTTCCAACAATGAAGCCATTCTTCCATAATATTCAATTTTACCCGAAGTAGGTGGTGTAATGCGTGATAAAATTTTTAATAAGGTTGATTTGCCAGCTCCATTTCTACCAATAATACCTACTCTATCACCTTGGTTAATTTCAAAAGAAACATCATTTAATGCCCAAAATTCTTCACGTTTACTTTTAGAGGTTATATTTTTAATATTGCGTAACCCCGCCATCATACTTCCATATAATGTGTCACTTTTAGGAACGCCAAGTTTATTAAGTAAATATTGTTTACTTAATCCCTCTACTTTTATAGCTACGTTACTTGCCATTATATATAATCAACAAAACTTCTTTCGAATTTGTAGAAATATTTTATACCTATAAATAAAAAGACAAAGGATACAATAATCGAAAAAGTAAAGTAAGTCCAATTATAAATAGCCTCACCTCCAAATAAACAATATTTAAATCCATCAATAGCTCCTACCATAGGGTTTATACAAAATAACCAATGTAGCCACTCGGGCAATCTATCTAAATAATAGCGGGTATTAAAAATAACTGGCGATACATACATTCCAAATTGTAGCACCACAGGCACAATAAATTTTATATCTCTAAACTTTACATTAATTGTAGCAAAATACAAACCTAAGCCTAAACCATTAATTATAGTAAGCAAAACAAATAATGGCGCCAATGCCATCTGCCAATGCACAACTTGCCCCGAAACAATAAATAATACAATGAGAATAATTAAGGAAATTAAGAAATCTACTAAGCACACTAAAATGGTACTTAATGGAATAATAATTTTTGGGAAATAAACCTTTGAAAATAAATTAGCATTGTTAACTATAGAATTACTAACATCATTAAACACACTTGAAAATAATTGCCACAACAACATTGCTGAAGCCACATATAAAAAATTAAGAGCAGTACTTTCTGCAGAATTTATTTTACTTGAAATATAACCAAAAACTAAAATACTTATAAGTGGTTTAATAAGTGCCCACATAATACCTGCAAAAGCTTGTTTATACCTCACAATAAAATCTCTCTTTGCAAGATTATTCAGTAAGCTCTTATATTTAAAAATTTCATCTAGTGAAAAAAAAGAACTTAATCCCGAATCAATAACTATTTTTTCTTTATACAAATGATTGCTTTATATGTAAATATACTTTGCTTTTATATGAGCTTTTATATGAAGCTCACAAAGATATTGACTTTATTGTTTTAATAACAATTTTTTGACTTATAATCACTTATTTAATAGACTATTACTAATAATTGTGAAATCTAAACACTTGATGAGATAAGATGCCTTTATCTATTTTAATTTAAGTATCTTTGAATAAGTTTTTTAATCTGAAATGCCATGAAAAAAATGAAAATTGCCATTAATGGATTTGGAAGAATTGGACGTATTTTTCTCCGTAATGCCATTAAACATCCTAATATTGATATTGTAGCGATTAACGATATTACAGATACAAAGACCTTAGCTCATCTTTTAAAATATGATTCGGTTCATGGGCGTTTACAACACAGTATAAACCACGATGATAAGCACCTAATTATTGACGGAAAATCCATTGCTGTGTATGCAGAAAAAGACCCAGCTCAATTACCTTGGAAAAACCTTGACATTGACATTGTTATTGAATCTACTGGTTTATTTTTAGATAAAAAATCAGCCCAAAAACATATAGATGCTGGTGCTAAAAAAATTATATTATCGGCACCTGCAAAAGATGATAGTATCAAAACCATTGTATTGGGTGTTAACGACCATTTACTAAATGCAAGTGACACCATAATTTCAAACGCCTCTTGTACTACCAATTGTGCCGCACCTATGCTCAAAGTACTCAAACAATGGGGCATTGAGGAAGCCTATGTTACCACTGTGCACTCATACACAGGCGATCAACGCATTCACGACGCGCCCCATAAAGACCTAAGACGAGCACGTGCCGCAGCTATGAGTATTATACCCACTACTACTGGTGCTGCTAAAGCATTAGGTAAAATTTTCCCAGAATTAAGTGATAAACTTGGAGGTTGTGGGATGCGTGTACCTGTGCCTGATGGCTCATTAACCGATATTACCTGTGTTTTATCTGAATATCCAAATGTTGAACAAATTAATAAAGCCTTTAAAAAAGCTGCTGAAAGCGATTTAAAAGGCATTATTGAATATACTGAAGATCCTATTGTTTCTACAGATATAGTTGGCAACCCACATTCGGTTGTGTTTGACTCTGATTTTACAAGCGTAGTTGGAAATTTAGTAAAAGTAATTGGCTGGTATGATAACGAATATGGCTACAGTAACCGTTTAGTTGATTTGGTAATTAAAATGCAAAATTTATAATGTTTGTTATTTATATATAATAAAAATATTTTATATCTATATATACATTCCTAAACTTACCTCAACCTATAAATAAAACAATAGTTTAAAGTTAATAAAAAGTATACATTTCATATTGCTAACTAAGTTTATAGATTTTATTAGTATTTCATTACGTTTTTCTATTTCAGAGTAGTTTTATCAAGAAGAAATAATGTTTGTTAATTTTTTGTAACTTTTACTATGTATTGAATTATATCTTTAATTTTAAATATTAAACCTACTATATGAGGAGAATTATACTCTTACTCTTTATATTAAAATTCTCCTCTTCCATTGCTCAAAAGTTGAGCGTATCTGGTCATATTCAAGACACAACAACTAAAACCCCCTTACAAAATGCCGTTATAATAGCTGTTAAATTAATGGATTCTACTTTGGTAAATTTTACCCGAACAAATGAAAATGGAAGTTTTATACTCGAAAAATTACCCATAGATACCTATCAAGTAATTATTTCTCATCCAAAATTTGCCGATATGGGCTATTTTATTTTTGGAGATTCAAAGAATTTGGAGTACGATTTTGGTAAAATAATAATGCAACCTAAAAATGTAACATTAGACGAGGTTACTATTTTTGCCTTTAAAGATCCTATTTATTATAAAGGTGATACCTTGGTATATGTAGCCGATTCATTTAAAACAAAAGCCAATGCTACTGTAGAGGATTTATTGAAAAAATTACCTGGATTAAAAGTAGATAAAGATGGTAAAATTACCTCTCAGGGCAAATCTGTTGATAAAGTCTTGGTAGATGGCGATGAATTTTTTGGAACTGACCCCACCATGGCTACTCGCAACTTAGCCGCTAATTCGATTGAATCAGTACAGTTGTATGAGAAAAAAAGTGACGATGCTTCTAATGCCACCACCGGCGAAGAAACACAAAAAATTTTAAACTTAAAATTAAAAGATGAAGCCAAGAAAGGCTATTTTGGAAAACTAAGTGGCGCTAGCGATTTTCAAAAATATCATGAGGGAGAGATGCTAGGAAACTACTTTAAGAATAAATTAAAAATTTCGGTTTTTGGCTTAGCAAGTAACACACCTAATTCTAATTTTAATTGGGATGATGTGTATAAATATGGATTAAATAATGAATTTGATACACAATATGGCGACGATGGTGAAATGATGATGATGTATAGAACCAATACACCACAAGGGATTCCATTCAACATAAAAACAGGCATTTACTATTCGGATAAAATTGCAAAAAACACCAAGCTGAATATTAATTATTCGTATAATACCTCAGAAGTAAAATCATTTACACAACAAAACTCACAATATTTTTTACCTGATACGAGTTACTCAACATTAAACAATAGCACAGATTTCCAAAAAAATGAAGCAAATACCATTAACATCGGCTTAGAACAAAAGATTGATTCTTTAACTGACTTATATTTCAATTCAAAGATAAATGTATTAAATAGTCAATCGAATAGTGCTGATGAAACCGATTTTGTAAGAAATGATAATGTTAGAACTCGTAACACTTTTATTAATAGTAGCTCAAATAGCAAAGGATACGATGTATCTAACAATTTAAAACTCATCAGGCGATTTAAGAAAAAAGATAGAATTTTTAATTTTAATTATAGTAACGCTATTTCAGAAAACAAAGGGAACAGTTTATTACAAACAAATAATTCATTTTATAATGACACTTCTTCATATTCTTTACAATCTATTGATCAAAAAAAACACTCATTAACCAACAACATCAATCATATTGCAAGTACCAGTTTTATTGAGCCATTAACTAAAAAAATAAAATTAGAATTATCTTATGATTATATGTACTATAATAGTAAGCAAGATAAGCAATCATTAAATAATATGAATGGAGAATACACTCAACTCGATTCGTCGCTCACTAATAATTTTATAAATACAAAACAAATAAATCGCGGAGGTTTAAAATTTATATATGAGATTAAGAAACTACGTTTTACCATTGGTACAAAAGCTCGTAATGTATTTGTACACAATAGCAACATATTCACCAATCAACTCATTACTCAAAATTTTAATAACATCTTACCATTCTCAACCCTTAGATATAAATTTTCAGACAATATGTCTTTAGACATTAGATACACCACTAACTCACAAAACCCTACTATAAGTCAGCTACAACCTGTAAAAGACAATTCTAATCCAAATTTCATTAATATTGGTAATCCAAATTTATTACCCACATATTCGCACGGTGTTAATCTAAATTTTAATTCATGGAAGTCCATATCAGGAAAATATACTTGGCTTGGTATTTCTTATAATTATATCAATAACGATATTGTTACATCAACTCTTTATGATAGTATTGGTAGAACTTTATCTCAGGCAATTAATATTAATGGAAATTATAATGCGAATGCTTATGTAGGAACAAGTATGCCTTTCTTTTCAAAACAATTTGAAGTTGGCATTGATGGTTCAGCTAATTATTCGGATAGAAAAACATTAATTAATAATTTACTCAACAAAACACAAAATTTGACTAGTAACTTAAATCTAAATTTAAGAATGTATTTAGAAAAAGTGGAAGCCTCTTTGGGTGGCTATTACAATTACAATTTCTCACATTCTTCGTTAAACAATAGTAGCAATAAACCCTACACATCACAAGGACTTTCGGCTTATTTACTTATTAAGCTGCCTCTTAAGTTCACTCTTGAAACCGATGGAGATTACACCATTAATTCACAAAGAAGCCAAGGTTATAACTTAAATTATTTTATTTGGAATGCAAGTATAACTAAAACATTATTAAAAAACGAAAATTTGGCAATTGGGTTTCACGCTTACGATATGTTAAATCAAAACATTAGTTTAAACAGAAACACAACATCTAATGTTATTACAGATACCAAAACTAACATCATTTCAAGATATTATCTTTTAAAAGCTACTTTCAAATTTAATAGCAACAAAGAAAAAGAGGAAGAAGATGAATTTTAAATTTATAATATATATAGTAATAGGTTTGTTATCCAGTAATGTTATGCATTCCCAAATAACACAAGGAAAAATCACATATGAACGTAGAACCAATCTATATAAAAAATTTAAAAATGATAGTTATGTAAAGGAGTGGTTACGTGAGGAGGATAAAAATAAAATAGATGTATTTGAGTTGTATTTTAACGATACCATTTCTGCATTTAAGCCACAAGAAAGCGACCTAGTAGAAAAGATGAGTTGGGCAACATCCAAAAATGTGGTGTATCAAAATTTTAAAACCAAACAACGATACACCGAGAAAAAAATATGGGGAGAGCAATTTGTATTACTAGATTCGGTTAGAAAATTTCATTGGAAAATAACCGATAGTAAACGTAACATTTGTGGTTACCAATGCCGCAAAGCAATATGGAATGTAAATGATAGTACGCGCATTTACGCCTGGTATTGTCTAGAAATTAATAACTCTATTGGACCCGAAAGTATTTTAGGATTACCTGGTGCCATATTAGGACTTGCAACCGAAGATGGTGGTGTTATTTATTTTGCTAAATCGGTAGATGTAAAAGCACCCGAAACTTCTGTCTTTGTTCCTAAAAAAGCAAAGAAAACCTACAAAGAAACAGAATTAAAAGCTCAACTTGAAAAAGAATTTGGAAAAGAAAAATGGGGGAAAGCTATGTTATTTAACAATTTTGCCATTTGGTAAATAAATTTCTGAAACTCAATTAATATTCAAAATTTCACAGATTACAATCATTCAGTTCTAAATCACTGTATTGTTAAACGGGCTAATGCATAATTTGGGTTTATCAAATTGTGTTCAATAAATCCACATAATTTGAAGCACATTGTCGGCGTGAGTAAGGCCTTATATCACCTAAATTAGTGCTTAGCATATTTGATTTGTATTGTTGATATAAACTTAGCACAGCACTTTTAATTGCATCGTAGTCTTTAAAACCAACCATAATACCTGCATTTACTTCTTGTAAAATGGCTGCTGTATCACCTTGTGTATCTCCTATAGCAAAAATAGGTCTTTTGGCAGCCAAGTATTCAAACAACTTCCCAGGAATAATACCTTTTACATTAGGCGTATCATTTAAGGGCAACAACAAAATAGGTGATTTAATTAATAACTGAACGACCTCTGCATGTGGCATGTAATCTGTCTTTTCAGCATTGTTTAATAAATTTTGACGTTTCAACGATTCAAAAACATCAGCATCGGTTTTACCTGTAAATTTTAAACGTAAATCATTTTTAAATGCAATATTTTCTTTACATATATCGCCTAACACTTTCCATAAGGTATGTGGGTTTCTATCTTTATTTAATGCACCTATATGATGAAATAAAAAACCAGGTAACAATTCTATTGAATTATTTTGTTTAAAGTCATCACTATCAAAACCGTTAGTAATTACATCAACATTTCTACCACCTAGTCTTTCAAGATCTTTTGCCCAACTTTTACTTACAGTAACAACTTTATTGGCAGTGGTTAG
The DNA here is from genome assembly GCA_020846025.1 of Bacteroidia bacterium. GTDB lineage: Bacteria > Bacteroidota > Bacteroidia > B-17B0 > Aurantibacillaceae > UBA4416. Next base: position 10,104 of record JADLER010000137.1, read on the forward strand.
AACTTTTTTCTCTAATCGTTTATGTTTTTTATCGGCAAGAGCTGTTAATTTTAACTGACTATAAAAATCAATTTGTGTCCAAGGGTCTCTAAAATCAGCAATCCAGGGTAGATTAAATTTTTGTTTTAAACCTAGGGCAATAAGGTGCATACTATGCGGTGGTCCTGTACTTATTACAGCATCTACTTTGTGTTGTTGTATATACTTAGATAAAAAACGGATAGAAGGTTTTATCCAAAATAGGCGAGCAGCGGGGATGAAAAAATTACCTCTTATCCAAATCATCATTGATTTTAAGAAGTTATTTTCTTTTTCTTCAGATAAAAAACCTTGATTAACAGCATCCGTTTTTTTCTTACCCATTATTTTACGATACACATTGTAGGGTTCAGAAATTTCTGTTTTTAGTACCTCTAAATTTTCGGGTACATCTTTTAGCAGCGTGTTGTCGTTTATCGGAAAATCAGGATTAGAGGGTGTATAAATAATGGGTTCATAGCCCAATTCTCTAAAATACTTTGTGAATTTCAACCAACGCTGTACACCCGCCCCACCAGTTGGTGGCCAATAATAGGTAATGATTAATACACGCTTTGTTGGTATTTCCATAAATCAAATGTAAGACTTATTCTAATTATATATACGCATTGAATTCATTTGTTCATTTAAATTTAAAGTTTAAAATTATAAAATGTATTTTTGTAAGATTATTTTACGAAACTAATTGAATCGTATTCAGTACACTTTTAACAATGTCCTTATATAGTTTTATCCTACTCATTCATATTTTATCTGCCATCTTAGGAATGGGACCAGGTTTTGTAATGATTTATGTTATTTCAAAAGCAACCAATCTTTCAGAGTTAAAACATGCTTATATTATCCGAAACAGATTACATCAATTTGTAATGATAGGTGGCACATTTTTAATTTTATCTGGCATTACCATGGGTATTATGCAACCTTATTTATTTCAAAGAGGTTGGTATGTGAGTAGTATTGTTTTATTTCTAATTGGCCTTAGCTTTGGACCATTTGTATTAGCTCCAAAATCAAAACCTATTAAAGAATTATTAAATAAACACACAGGTGAAACCATTCCTGAGGCCTATTATCCAATGGCTAAAAAATTATTTTTTTACGAGCGCATCGAAAATGGCATATTTATTCTTATCATTATTTTAATGGTTTTAAAACCATTTTAACATTACCTAATAATTAAAACATAGCCAGGAACTAAATGTTCTTTATCTTTTTTATCAGTTACTTTAATGATGTAATAATAATTAGCATCTGGACATACTTCGCCATTTGCTGCTTTTCCATCCCAAGATGTATTTAACGCATCCCAACTATATAAAATTTGTCCCCAACGATTATAAATTGTTCCCTCAGCCGATTTCACTCCTTTCATTTTTATATGAAACGCTTCGTTCACACCATCACCATTAGGAGTAAACACATTAGGTACTTCAATCACAAATCCATCTTCTACTGTAATCACTTTAGTAGCTGTATCTGAACAAGGCCCTGCACTTGCTATTAACGTAATTGTAAATGTTCCTCCATCAGGATAAAGCGTACTTGGATTTTGTTGTGTTGATGTATTGCCATTGCCAAAATCCCAATTAAAACTAGTTGCATTAGTACTTGAGTCAGTTAAATTAACGGTTAATGGTGCCTCGCCAAACATAGGATCAGCATAAAAATCTGCTAACACATTACTTTGAGATACATTTACTGTAGCTGTGGCGCTACATCCGTTTGCTGTATTTGTAACAGTTAAGGTATAAATACCAACTCCCCCAACTACAGGGTTTGAACTGTTCATTCCCGAAATAATATTTGGTCCATTCCAACTATAAGTAACAACATCGGTAGTTGTACTACTTCCTAATAGGGCAACAGTTGGAGAGGCACAAGGCATAATTACTGCGGCACCTGCGTTTGCATCTGGAGGATTAATACTACTTGATATTGTAATTGTTTGTGATGATGAACAGCCAGTTATTGCATCTACAACAGTCGCAACATAATCTCCCGCACTTGTAACAGCTAAGGTAGATGTAGTTGTTCCAAACCATACTGGTGTATCGGTAATAGAAGTAACCGCAGTTAAAGTTGTTGTACTTGCACCGCAACTTATTAATGTATTAGTAGCTGAAACAGATAAGGTTGGAGCTGTTGTGTTGGTATTTACTGTTGTGGTAGCCGAACCAACACATCCATTAGTTAAATCGGTAGCACTAAGTGTATAAATTCCGCCACTATTAGCGTTAGCCGTTGCGTTATTATTACCGCCTGTAATTCCAGTTCCAGACCATGTATAAGTTGCGGAAGAAGCGCTAACCGTAGAAGTGATATTTACAATGGTGTTAGCACAAGTAATAGAAGAAGATGGAGCAATACTAACCAAAGGGCTTGAAGTATTTGTATTAATAGTTACCAATGGTAAATTAGTAGAACAGTTGTTCACTGTATTTGTAAGAACGCAGGTATAATTACCAGGAGCTGTAAATGTTGGTGTAGCTGTATTACCACCACTAGCTGGATTTGGAGTCCATGAGAAAGTTGCACCCGAAACATTTGTTGAAATGGTTACACTTGGTGTAGTGGTAGAACAAGTAATTGATGCAGCATTAGCTGATAAAGTATAAGTTGGAATATTATTATCTGGTACTACATTCACAGTTGCTTGTGCTGATACACAACCATTAATAGTATTGGTAGCTACTACAGTAAATATTCCACTACCACCTAAGCTAGGATTTGAAACATTAGGGTTACTTAAATTTCCAGTGCTTGGTGCTGTCCAAGTATAAGTAGTATTAGCCCCTGAACTACTAGTTGCTGTAACAACTGCCGATGGATTAGAGCAGGTTGTAGTAACTGAATTAGCACTTAAATTTAAGATAGGAGTTGCAGTATTAGTTGGCACAAACACTTGTGTGGTTCCAGTTGCTCCACTACAGCCAGTTATTGTGTTCGTAATTGTAACGGTATAATTTCCTCCAGCATTTACTAATGGGTTAGGGGTTGTTCCTCCCGAAACAATGCCTGCACCTGACCAAGCATAAGCATAATTAGCACCTGTAGGGCTAGCACTTAAGGTTATACTTTGGGTATTACAAGTAATACTTGATGATGGCGAAATGCTTGCACTCGCTACCACCGGCGTAGTATTAGATGGAACTACGATCGTATAAGGTGCTGAGCAACTGTTAGAAGTATTGGTAAGTGTTACCGTATAAGTTCCTCCTTGATTAACATTTATTGTAGGGGTGTTTGTAGCGCCTATAATACCTGGCCCTGCCCATAAAATAGAAATAGGAGTTGTTGTTGATGTAATACCAACTGACACCGTTGTATTGGCACAAGTAATAGAATTAGAAATAGCCGATAATGTTCCAGTTGGTGTACCGGCACTAGGAATTACTTGCACTGTAGCCGATGAAGAACAACCTGTTATAGGATTGGTAGCCGTTAATGTATAAATACCTGAACCACCTACTGTTGTTGTAGAGGTAGTTGCACCATTACTCCAGTTATAATTAGAACCCGAAGTAGCATTACCTGTCAGTGTTACAGTCGGTGCAGCGCAGGTAATTGTTTGGTTTGAGCCTGCACTAACTGTTGGTGTTGTTAAGTTATTTGTAACTGTTCCTATAGCTGTTATCGTGCTCGAACAACCTGTTAAGGTGCTTGTTGTAACTAAAGAATAATTACCTGTAACAGTAACTGTAATATTTGCAGTTGTATTAGGACCTAAAATTCCCGGTCCACTCCAATTATAAGTTACACCACTGGTCGGCCCTCCAACTAAAACTGTAGATGTTACAGCGCAAGTTAATGTGCCATTTGTAGCAGATGCGGTTGGTACTGTTGTATTTACATTGGCTGATAAGGTAGTTGAAAAAGTACAATTAGAAGCATTCATCACTACTAACGTGTAGGTACCTGCCCCTTGTCCAATTGCATTTTGATTATTGGCAGTACCACCAGAGATAGAGCTACCACTTGGTGCAGTCCAGGTGTAGGATAAACCAGAAGTGCTAGAATTGAGGTTAATGGTATTTGTGGCACATGTAATAGAGCCAGAGGTGCTTGCTATCGTAGAAGGTAAACTATTTACAGTGATAGTTCTTATTGCTGTATTTGTACAACCTGTTACTGCATCTGTGCCTGTAACCGTGTAAGTTGTTGTATTAGTTGGTGTAAATGCCACGCCATTTGTAACACCACCCGTCCAAGTATAAGTATTGGCGCCTGTTCCATTTAAGGTAACGGATTGTCCATTACAAATTACTGAATTAGTCGTTGTTGAAGAAACATTAGGCTTAGGATTAACAGTAATTGTTGCAACAGCCGTATTTGTACACCCATTTGTAGCTGTTCCTGTAACTGTGTAAGTTGTGGTATTGGTAGGTGTAAATGCCACACCATTAGTAACGCCACCTGTCCAGGTATAAGTACTGGCACCTGTTCCATTTAAAGTAACCGATTGTCCATTACAAATTACCGAATTACTTGCAATTGAAGATACATTTGGAGTTGTGTTTACAGAAATTGTTCTTACAGCAGTATTAGTACATCCTGTTGTTGCATTAGTTCCTGTTACTGTATAAGTAGTGGTTACCGTAGGAGTAAACGCAACGCCATCTGTAACACCACCTGTCCACGTATAAGTATTGGCACCTGTTCCATTTAAAGTAACCGAACCTCCACTACAAAGCAATGTACTTGAAGCAGTAGATGATACAGGAGGCTTAGGATTAACGGTTACAGAATATGTAGCCGTATTTGTACAACCATTAGTAGCAGTTCCTGTTATAGTATAATTAGTTCCTGTAGTTGGTGTAGCCACTACATTTGTTCCTGTTGAAGGACTTAATGATGCTGAAGGCGACCATGTGTATGTATTTGCTCCACTAACTGTAAGATTGGTAGATGCCCCATTACATATAGTATTAGTACCCGCTGGAAGTATTGTAGGTACTGTATTTACAGTAACATTAGTAACAGCTGTATTAGTACAACCATTAGATGCCGTACCAATAACTGAATAACTGGTGCTTCCTGAAGGAGCAACTGTGAATGAAGACGTTGTATTACCAGTACTCCACGTATAAGTTGATGCACCACTTCCTGTTAAAGTTAATGTGGTAGTTCCACAAGTACTAATAGCAGCGCCTCCGTTAATAGTTACAGAGGGAGATGGTAACATGGTAATAGTTTTAGTTAAAGTTTGTTTATAACCACACACTCCCGTTACATAACAAGTATATGTCATTGTAGTACCAGGACTTACAGTGATGGATTGTGTTGTTTCCCCAGTTGGTGCCCAAGTATAACTAGTAGCACCAGAAGGTGCTGTTAAAGTTGCTGATTGTCCGGCACAAATATTCGTAGGTGTGGCTGTAATATCTGGAAAAGCAACACCTGATAAGGCTTGTATACTGTAATTACAAATGTTTCCTCCCCAGCCATCAACCATCAAATAATAATTATTCCCAACAACTAAAGGTACTGCTGATGTAACGGTGTAAGTACCAATACCCTCTCTAAAAGATGATACAGGTGTAAAACTCGAACAGTTTGTTCCACTAAAAATTTGCATTTGTACTCCTTGATTACCGGCGCCATTTTCCCAACAGTTATATACATTTACTCTTAATGAAACGGTAGGTGAAGCAGCTGTAAATCTAATCCATGAGTTATTATCAATATTCACATCTATGGCTGGAGATGAAAAAGGACCAGCAATGTTACTTGGAGGATAATACCCAAAAATACCACCTGTATTAGTGCCATTAGGTTGATCCACGCCAGCTGGTGTTTCATTATTTCCATACATCTGCCCTGCTCCTGTGCCTGGCCTATCTGGTGTATAGGCAGGGCTAGTAGATGCCGAATATCCATTTAAATCACAAATATATAATGCATTAGCACATAAATCATTTGTTGGGGCTTGAACACAAATTCCAAAATTTCCAGCTTGTGAACCCCAACCCCAGTATCTTAAATAAACCGTTGTTCCAGGAGTCAAGCCCGTTACATTTAAGTAGGGTAAGAAATCATTAGCTGTTCCCGGATAGTTATATGGCGCCCCTGATGTTCCATCTGCATCATCAGAACAAGCAATTTGTGTTAAGCTACCACAGGAACCACTATATAAAGCCATCACACCATCAGTTACCGCCGGTGCTGTTGTATAATTAGGCATAGGAGTAATACATAAATTTCCACTAGCAGGTACGGTAATTGCAAACCAAACATCTTTACTAGTCGCAGTAAATCCACCTGTCCCACCAGTACAGCCTGTTGGATTTGGAGCTAATGCAGAAGAAGTGGTTGTAGCTCCTACATTTGAAAACATTTGATAATTACAATCAGATGTAACTGGTGGTAACTGAATAGCAGAACAAGGGTCATCATTTGGTTGAGAACCAGGTATGATGCTATTCCCAGATACACAAACACTAAACGTAGCTCCTGGATCCGAATAATAATCATACACTCTAAAAAAATACTGAACACCTGGCGTTAAACCACTGGCCGTAACCGATTCAATTCCTCCTGAGAATGTATTATCAGTACAGCTTAATTGAGTAAACGAACCACATGAACCCGAAAATAATTGTATTACAGCGTCCATATTAGCAGAACCTGTTACTTGAATGGTTTGTGTATAATTAGTGGCAGTAAAGGTGTACCACACATCATCATTGGGTGTGCCTGCACAAATGGGAAATTGCGTTTGAGTTGTTGCTCCTAATGTAGTACCGCTAGTTTGTACACAACCTGAGTTAACTGTTAAATTAGTAGCACTTGCACAATTATTATTTATTGGAGGAGGTGGAGGCGTATTTAAACAAAGCGTAAAAGTTGAAGAACCTGAACCTGTATAATAATGATAAGTTCTGATGTAATAAGTATTCCCAATGGTTAGCCCAGAAACTACGGTTGACTCCGACTGTCCAGATAATGAGTTATCGACACAAGCCTCAGAAATTAAAGATGAACAAGGCCCTGAAAAAACTTGTAAAACAGCATCATAACTAGCCGAACCAGTAACCGTAATTGAGTGACTCGTACTGGTTGCCACAAATCTGTACCAAACATCATCATCGGCTGTTCCTACACAACCAGGAATATTTTGTGTAAGACCAGCTGAGCCAGATACACAAGAGCCGTTACTAATAAGGGTTGCTGCCGAACAGTTTTCTCCTTGAGAAAAAAGTTGACTAAACGTACAAATTAATAATAGACTTAAATAAATTTTTCGCATAATACAATTAGATTACAATTATGAATAATGAAGTGGATTAATTACTTAACCACATAGGGTTCTTTAGAATATTGGATTGGTGTAAAACCAAAATTGATAAGTGCTTTTTTAAGAGTAGTTGGTTGAAATTCAGCTTGATTTTCGCTTGTAATTACAGGCTGTGTAACTAACACAATTAGTTGCCCCATCCCATTTTCTGGTTTATATTTTACTTTAGCTTGAGTAACAAAATCAATATGACTCAAGGTTTCTTCAAGATTATTTAATACATCTTGATTGGTATTCTTAGCTTCAAAACTGTAATAATGAATGGTTTTAATTTCTTGTGAAGTTGAAGTACTCGCACGTTGCTGAGAAAATAAATGAGTACTAGCTAAAATAAATAGAACAAGTACAAAATGAGCGCAATTTTTCATCTGATATTTTTTATAACTTTATACACAAAAATATATCAAATTCGATTAATTATCGTATTCCTAAATGTTAAAACCTATACTAAAA
>JADLER010000138.1 GCA_020846025.1 Bacteroidia bacterium
AACATTTTACCGAAACGTTTGATGAACAACTATTACAAATTAGAAAAGATTATTTAAAAAAATATTGTAACCAGCATCAGGTAAATTCTTTAATTGAAATCATAACAACTCTGTAAAACAGCAGTTACATACAGTCAAAATAAAATCTTTAAAAGAAATCTACTTATTGAAAGAGACGAGGTTGTATATAAAGAATTACAAAATTTAAAAAAATAACAAATGTGAAAATAGTAATAGAAACAAATCGGCTAATTTTAAGAGAACTAGAATATACAGACGAAATGGATTTATTTGAAATGGACTCTGACCCAGATGTACATTTATATATTGAAAATAATCCTGTAAATTCAATTAACGAAATAACAAAAGTTATTGAAATGCTTAAAGAACAATACAAAGAAAATGGAATTGCTCGTTGGGCTGTAGTTAATAAATCAACAAATGAATGTATAGGATGGGCAGGACTTAAATACTTTAAACAACCCTTAAACAATCATAATAATTTCTATGAACTTGGTTATAGATTTAAGAAAAAACATTGGGGAAAAGGTTATGCAACCGAATCTTCTAATGCGATTTTAGAATATGGTTTCAGAAATTTAAACATAGAATCAATTTTCGCTATAACAGACCCAAGAAATGTAAATTCAAAGAAAGTGTTAGCAAAGTTAGGTTTTGAATACAAAGTAACTTTTGATTACGAAGGTGACAAAACAGACTGGTTTGAATTAAAAAAAACGTCTTGGAAAAACAAAAAATAAAGCGTGAAATTTGAAATAGTATTCCAATAGTTTCATTATAAATAACAAACTTTATATAAGTTAGTTAGTTATTTTTATATCGAAGATGAGAGATTAATTTACAACTTAGTTAAAGCTGTTTTCATTCGAGCAATAACTTCATCTTTTCCTATAAGTGCTAAGAAATCGAATAATTGAGCGCCTCCCGCAACTCCACTTGTTAAAACTCGTAACATTTGCATATCAATTTTACCCAAATCATTTTGTGCTAATTGAAAGTCATCATGCAAAGTTTGTGCATTCCAATTGGTAATGGCTTCAAATTTTGGTACAAGTTTTTCAAAGGTATTTTTCACTTCCGTATTCCATTTTTTGGCAACCACTTTTTCATCGTAAGTAGCAGGCGCTTCAAAAAAATAAGAACCTAAATCATAAAACTCAGTAATAAAGTGCGCTTTTTCTTTTACTAATCTACAAAACTCTTCTACAAATACTATGTCTTTATTAATACCCTTCTCCTTTAATAAAGGTAACACCTCTTGGGCTAATTCTTTATCTGTCTTCTTTCTTAAATACTGTTGATTAAACCATTTTGTTTTTTCAGGATCGAACTTTGCTCCAGATTTGTTCACTCGTTCAAAAGAAAAACATTCTATCAATTCTTCCTTACTCATAATCTCACGATTATCTCCTGGATTCCAACCCAAAAGAGCCAACATATTTATAAATGCTTCGGGCATAAAACCCGATTCTCTGTAACCTTTATAACTTTCGCCAGTTCTCTCATCATACCAGTTTAAAGGAAACATTGGTAACCCAGATTTATCTCTTTTAGATAATTTACCGTTACCATCTGGCTTTAAAATTAAAGGTAAGTGAGCTAATTTTGGCATTTGCTCTTCTAAACCTAAATATCGGTAAATTAAAATATGCGATGGTGCACTTGGCAACCATTCTTCGCCACGTACAGCATGAGAAATCTGCATTTCAATATCATCTACAATATGAGCTAAATGATAGGTAGGCATACCGTCAGATTTTAATAATACTTTATCATCTACTTGCGATGAATTTACAGTAACCCAACCTCTAATTATGTCGTGAAATCTTATTTCCTCATTTCTAGGAACTTTTAGTCGAATCACATAGGGCGTATGATCCGCTAATAACTTCTTTACTTCATCTTCTGGCAATGTTAAAGAGTTACGCATATTTTGGCGTGTAACCGCATTATATTGAGGTGCCGCTACTTTTGCAGCCTCTAAACGTTTACGCATGGCATCTAATTCTTCTGAAGTATCAAAAGCGTAATAAGCATGACCAGAATTAATCAGTTGTTCAGCATACTTCTGATAAATACCCAAGTTTTTCCTATCACTTTGGCGATAAGGCGCATGAGGCCCATCACCAAAACCAACTCCTTCATTGGGTTCAATACCACACCATTTTAATGAGTTAATAATGTATTCTTCGGCACCATTTACATAGCGAGTTTGGTCTGTATCTTCTATTCTTAACACAAAGTCTCCTCCGTGTTTTTTAGCATATAAATAACAAAATAGGGCTGTTCTAACACCACCCATGTGTAACCCGCCCGTAGGACTAGGCGCAAAACGTAATCTCACTCTTTTTTCCATAGACCGCAAAGATATGTATAAAAACATATTTTTTTACGAAAAAATATGTAGCTTTAATCTTTGTGAATTATAAAAGGATAAAAAATATATTTTTATTTGTTTGGTTATTAATGAGCCTGAACATTTCTGGTCAGTTATTAAATATTGACTCGTGTTTAAACGTTCTTAAAACAGCCAAAGAAGACACCAATAAAGTATTATTATTAGATGCAATAGCTTGGGATATTAGTTATACCAACTTACAAACGGGTATTGATTATTCATTACAAGCCTATGAATTAGCTAAAAAACTAAACTACGAACGAGTTTATCCTAGGTTATTTAATACACAAGCTGCCATTTATACAGATATGGGTGATATCTCTAAATCAATAGATTTATGCTTACAAGGCTTACATTATGCTAAAAAAACAAATCAACCAAAATTTCAAATATTTTTATTTAACTCGTTAGGAAATATTTTTGCTAAGCGACGAGATTATAAAAAAGCTTTAGAATATTATATACAAAGTAATGAAATATCTAAGAAATTCCTAAACAAAATTAATTCTTCAGCTGTAGGAAACATTGCTAGTACATTAATTCAATTTGGGAAATTAGATAGCGCAATGTATTATGCCAAAGTGGTGTTAGACTATAATGTTAAGAAAAACAATATTGAAAAACTTGCTAATAATTATCTTCTACTCTCCGAAATCTATTACGAACTAAAAGATGGTGTAAAGGCTACCCAATCGGCATTAAAAGCCGTTGAGGCTGCTAAGAACATAAAAGATGAATACACTCTTGCCCACTGCTACATTCAACTATGCAATGGTTATTATGCCCTAAAAGACTACAAAAAATCAAAAGAAGTGCTTGATACTGGAAAAATTTATGCAGAAAAATTAGGCGATATTATTGCTCTCAAAACAATTGCAAGGTACTACAGCGAAATATATGAGGAATTGGGAGATTTTAAAAATGGTTTGAAGTTTTATAGAGAATATAAGATGTATGAAGATAGTATCTTTAAAACCGAAAATTTAAGACAAGAGAAAAATGCAGAGGCTAAATATGAAAATGATAAAAAACAAAAAGAGATTGAACTATTAGCCTCGCAACAAAAGCAAAACGAACTGGAGAATGAAAAGAAAAAACTCTATTTATATAGTTCATTAGCAGGCCTCTTAATTCTAATATTCATATCTGTTATACTCTATCGAAATAACATTTTGAAACAAAGAACCAATAAAAATCTTGAAAGTTTAAATAAAGAAATACATCAACAAAAGGAATTAGTAGAATTTAAAAACAAAGAAATTACAGATAGTATAAACTATGCCAAACGGATTCAACAAAGTATCTTAACTAGCGATGCCTACTTTAAAAAACATACCAAGGACTTTTTTATTTTATTTAAACCTAAAGATATTGTAAGTGGTGATTTTTATTGGGCATTACATTATAATCAGAAATTACTAGTAATGACGGCTGATTGTACAGGTCATGGCGTACCTGGCGCTATGATGAGTATGATGGGCGTGAATTTTTTAAATGAAATTGTAAATGAAAAAAAGATAGAATCACCAGCTAACATCTTAAATCAATTACGACATGATATTATCAAAGCTTTAAACCCTGAAGGAAGTGTAGAGATTTCAAAAGACGGAATGGATTGTTGTTTATGTAGTTTTGATTATCAACACATGAAATTAACTTATGCAGCAGCTAATAATAATTTTTACGTCATACGTGATGGCAAAATTATAACTAGTGAAGCCGACAAAATGCCTGTTGGCGCTGGACATGGAATTACACAACCATTTAATAATTATACATTTGATTTAAAAGTTAATGATTTAATCATTACACTAACTGATGGATACGCCGACCAATTTGGAGGGGATAAAGGAAAGAAATTTAAGTATAAACGATTTGAAGATTTAATTTTAGAAAGTGCTCATTTGCCTCTCAACGAATTAAAAATTAAGTTAGATAATGCAATAGAAAATTGGCGAGGTGATTTAGAACAACTAGATGATATTTGTGTGATTGGCATCAAAGTATAACTATCTTATAATTACCATTTTCCCAAACCCTTTTTTAAAGTAAGAGTCCGCATCACTTTCTCTCTTTTCAACTGCTTTGCCATTGCTTCGTGTAATGACTTTATACAAATAAACACCAACAGCTAATTTATCACCAAACTCATCTTTCCCATCCCAAGCATAATCGGTTATATTTCTACCAATATGAATATTTCCTAATTCGGCTTTGGTAATTTCTCTAACTACTTTGCCTGTAATAGTCATTATTTGAATGGTAAACACATCTGGTATTTCACTACCGGTTAATGTAAACACAAAGCGTGTAGAGGTGCTAAATGGATTAGGATAATTTAATACTTCTGTAACTGTTTGTTTATTTACAATCTCAAATTGAATTGAATAATCTATTGCTCCCGACACATTACTGCTTCTATCGCTCGCTTGTACAATCATTCTATAAGTACCATCTTCTGGGAACTCCGGACGATACTCAATTTTGCAAGAGTTATTAGGTAATTGAGCGGGTGTAAATAATAACTCACCATTTTTAAAATAAATACGTTTATCACTCGCTTGATTAGGATAACGAATAAAAACTTTAAAATTTGAAGTATCGTTTAATGCTAAAAATTTGTTCTCATCTTTTAAAGTAATTAAAATTGATGGCTTAGAAGAAACAATATCTCCATTTAAAATATGAGTTCCATCAAAAGTTACATCAAGTAATGGATTGATGTTATCTTTACTAACATCAAATCCGATACGTGCTACATTATTAAAATGATATTGTTCTAATTGATATCGGCTATTTGTTTCTGGGTTTACATCTATCCATAAATAATTAAATCCAGCATAGTTACTTATTCCACCCGCATCATAAGTGTTAAAATTTAAAGTATCAATTATAACTTGTGCTGGCACAAATGGTTTTGCTTTTAAATGTTGTGGTATAGGATGTATATTTCTATTTGCATCCTCAATCCAATAGGTTACTACTAAACTATCATTAAAAGGAACCTGACCAATATTTTCAATTGGTATTTTTACAATTAAATTATCTCCTTGCTGAATTGCCTGTAACGATGCATTATTAGCAAAACCAACTTGTGGATTAATAGCGCACTCAGGAACAGGATCGTAATACACACGCCACGATTTAAGTTGTACGGATGTTTTGAAAATATTATCTCGAGCAAATAATACCAATTGAATTTTTGGATAGATGCTGGCATCAATATAATTTGCTAAATCATAAATATCAGTGCTATCTTTTGGGAAGACAACTGGAACTGTATCTCGTGTACCATCCAGTTTTATTCTTACAATTTTAAGGTGTAAACTATCTGTACTCACGGTTTCAACAGATTGTTGACGCCAATGTAAACTATTCCATTTTGAAGAAGGACCAATAATTTCAGAAGCAATAAAACCATTATCCCAACTTGTTTTTAATGAGTCATCTAACTCTATAATACTTCTATTGTGCGAACCAACAATTTCATGCGCTTGCCCTGCCGTCATCCCTTTTCTTCCAAAAATAATAATAGGAACTGTATCGGTAACCGTATTAATTTCTTGACTACCAATACTATTAAACATAGATTTTAGTGCAGGTGAAAAAGTAGATGTTTCATGATTTTGATTTGAATAAGCAAGCACCATTGAACCATGACGAATTGTATCTAATAAATTATATAAATCATTTTTCCAATTAGGTAATGGGCCACAAAATGAAGGTACACCATAGTCAAAAGCATATAAAGTATAGTTATAACATTGGCAATTATTCATTGGAGTTAAACCAGTACCTGAAGGAGTAGGAAGCGGTAAACTCTTAAATGGTTGTGCTGAGATGGAATCAAAAATAGCCACCGACCATCCTCCAAATGCTACACAAGGATGAAGATGCATCACATAATTATTGATAGAGTAATTAATAGAGGTCCATGGTAATGCCGATTGAAATGCATTTCTACAATTTAATGAACTAATGGTATTTTTAAAATTAAATTTTCGAGTAGGTCTGTCCCAGTTTACAAACTGATATCTATCTTCTTTAAATTGAAAAAAGTGGGATTGACCCCAACCATTTTTATTTCCATGTACTTCAAACGAACTTTCTTTCCAATTATACGTACCATCGGGCAACAATGTATCTTTACACACTCTCCAGTAATAAACAGTAGTATCACCAAATGGCAAATTAACTGTCCACTGCACTACACCGCCAACACTGTTTATAATAGTGCTATTTATTGGACTTGTAAATAAATCAGTAGTATCTAATTGAAACCGGTAATTAGTTGCCGAGGCAAACGGATTAGCAGTAGATGCTTTTAAAACAACCTGAGGTGCATTTGGGATAATTGCATATTTATAGGGATATACAGGTAAAATATCACCACCTGGGATAAATAAATCAACGTTACTTGTTGTTTTATTATTCATTTCAGATAACTCATCTATAGCATTTAAAAAATCAACAAAAACATTAAAATGATTAAGCCCAACAAATTTTGATAAGTCTTTATAAATAAAGAAACTCAAGGTATCACAATTTAAAGGCGCTGAAACTATTTTAAAATAAGTAGTAGAATCACCATTTGGAAATTGGTGATTAATCCTAACAGCCAAGGTATCATGTATTGCTTTAGCATTATTTTTAATCACCACATTTATACCTATCGAGTCTTGATAGGTGGAGGTATTAAAATAAACACTAGCATTGGTTATTTCATAGTCTGGTTTAGCAAAAGCATTTAATTTTACCGATGGATCGCCCTCTAAAGTCATTTCTAATCCAGTAATACCTTGTAATTGGTCGGCTAATATCGAGGTTTCGCTACAGGTTTGTTTTATCGCATCACCAATACCTTTATTGTATGATTTACCAGCAAGAGACCTGTAAAATCCTTTTGAGTAAATAAATAAAGTATTTACTACACCTGCCGATGAAGAAGCAAGGAAACCAATACTTCCTCTGTTCTCGATTAAAGTAAAAGCCTCGCTAGCACTACTGGATCCAGGCAAATGGATATCGCCCGAATAACAAGAGTTAGCTAAAAATAAAGGATATTTACCAAAGTTATCATAGGCATAAGGATTATCAATAGCTTGATCGAAACCAGTAGTAGAACCATGTCCGAAAAATGTAATAAGCGAACAACCATAGTCTATCAATTGTTTAATAGAATCGCTAATGGTTATTTGGATTGGAGCAGTGGTTGTTTTTTGAAAAGGAAATACGCGCGCACCGTATAACACATCTTCTATTGTATCTGCATAGATTTGTAAATACGATTTAAAAAGTGATTGTTGTGCTGCATCTTCACCTCCACTAAAGTGCAATACGCGTTTGTGCCAATCGGGTGGAGCACCCGCATAAGCTAATCCATTAATAGATGTACCCTCTTGTTCCTTTACTTTATTCAAATAACGATACACATCCATACCCGTAGAGGCTGATATTCTACCAACTGGAATAAATGGTGTAGCAGTATTTGCATTTTTAATTCGTGTAGTAAAATAGTTATCTGATGGTGGTGTGCCTAGACTTGGCACTTTACAAGCATTCCAATTATATGAAGAACTACGTACCATTGTGTTTTTTATGGACTTTCCTATTAATAATAAATACTTTGGCGGTACAGGTAAACTATCGCTTAAAAAACGGCAAAAGTTTTTAATACTAATTGGATTCTTTAAATTCCCGTAAGCAAACTGATCGTATAAATCATTTACATCTGCTAAGATTACATGATTTGCTCCACCCAAGGTACTTTCGCGGTATTGCTTATACATCAATGCAGTATCTTTTAATGAAGTATGCGTTACAATAACAAAAGCCGAATCGGTATTGGTAGTTTTATAATTAGTAAAATAACCTGTTTGGTTAACCGCCGAAATAGTATTAACATTAATAATATTATTACTAGTAGTTAAATAACAAACCTTTTCTTGTATAGAGTTAGGAATTAAAAAACTTACTGTATCGGCAGAGGTTACAGTATTTATCTTTTTATGATTCGTTAAATCATATAACACCACTTGATTAGAACCAATATTTACATTTTTAATTTTGTAATACGATTTTGATCCGAGGGGGTTGTTACCTATATACAACTGCTGTTGAGATTGCCCCATTAAATCCGTTTTTTGAGGATACTTTAATGAAATATAATGCACATTAGATGTAATTAGTTGTGGAGCATAGGTATTAAATAATGGATTATAAATATTGGAAACTGTTATTTGTGAAACGTCATGTAACTGACTTGATGGAATCTGCTTTCCAACAAATATTTGTTTGTAGCCAAAAAAAGTGGTATCGGTTAATAACGTGGTGTTATTACTATTGTCAAAGTATTCTACTTTCACTTCATGATCATACGAAATTCCAAAAATATACCGTTCCGAAGTACCTGAAACATGAGTTTTAATATAAGCAGGTAAACTACTTGATTGATACACATTAAGATTAGTAAAAGAAGTTTGTTGTGAAGTGCCTGCAATTAAATTATTTCCAAAGCCTTCACTCATTACATAACGCGGATCAGACACTACATCGAGGTAAGTTTTTCCAAGTGAGTAATGCGAGTTATACGCTTCAAGACGTTCGGCATAAAAATAATCAGCGGGTGTGTAGCCTGTAAAATTAATATCGGTTTCTATCTGCATTCGTTTATTAGTAACCGAATTATTCCATGTTAAAAAAACACAGTTGGTGTCATTAAACAAAGCAATGTAAGGATTTGGCAAGCGGTTAATGCCTTCATAAAGTGAAGAATCACTAAGGGCATCGTTTTTAGTAGCATAAAACTCAATATAGTCGGTTGGATTAAATACATTATCGCTTTCATCAAAAACTGTAATATATTGTTCCTGACCTTTTAAAAACAACTGAAAATTTTTAGGATTAATTGTCGAAACTGGTATTCCCGCATTTACTAAAGTATTGTAACTAATACGATAAATACCCGTTGTAGGAATATAAATACGATAATAGGGTTGATTGTAATTAATCCACTCGTTACCATAGTTTTGAGAAAACACTACAGTAACAGATAGTTGCAATAGAATAATGAATAATAAACGTTTTATCATTTAAGTATTTTTTTATTTATATCTATTTTAACCGTAAAAATATGAGAGTACAACGAAGTAGAAACATTGCCAATATTGGTCATAGCATAATCAAGCGCAAATATTTTATATTTAATGCCCACACCTATATTAGGTTGTATCGTAGTAATACTCTTTCCAGTAACATCCATTGCTTTTTGAATATTACCAATCCCACCACGCAAATAAATAAAATGTTTATAACCCACTTCTAACCCAAATGCAGGTTCCATACTCCATGCTTTCGTTTTAATAACCGTATTTCGTTTTCCATCAAAAGTATTTATCAAATTTATTTCTCCACCAATAGAAATTTTATCTTTCCACACATCCCAACTACGTGTAACACCCAAAATAAGACGAGGTACTGTTACCTCAACTGAATTACTTGGAATTTCGTTACCCGTAATGGCATAGGTTTGTTTTACATCATCCGATAAATTATACGACCAAGCATTAAAGGTTCCTGTAATATCACGTGCCCTGGCTGCAAAACGCCATTTCTTGTAATCATACATGGCACCTGCATCTAACCCAAATCCCCAAGCACCACCAAATTCGCCCAATTTACGTCTGATAATTTTAGCATTTGCTCCTATTTTTAATCCTTTTACTTTAATGATATTTCTAGCATAAGATAACAATACTGCAGCATCAACCGCATTAAATGATTTTAATCTGGAGTAATCTACATTTCCGTTGGCATCTATTAATTCTGTTGTATTAGGAATATTATCCACTCCAAAACGTATAAAAGTTAATCCAGCCACACTATTGCTATCAATACGCTTAGAAGAGCCGATAAAATCGTATTTGGCAATGCCTGCAAAATATTCAGCGTGCATTAAACCCACTTGCACATTAGAGGTTTGTAAATTTAATCCTGCTGGATTCCAATAGCCTGCTGTTACATCATTAGCTGAAGCTACATTAGCATTAGCCATAGCAAGCGCACGTGCTCCTACCCCAACGCTTAAAAACTCATTACTATATTTTGCAATCTGCCCAATCGATAGTGAACTTATGCCTGCGAAAAATAAAAATATTAAGTGCTTCATATTCAATCTAAATGTAGCTATTTTTTTAATACCATATAACGCAATATGCAGAATTTTATTGCTTTTTCGTAAACCATAACTTAATGTTCTTGGTTTTATAATTTTGATATAAATAACTCAAAGCATAAGCCGATAGTAACATAATATAAGGGAAAACATGCAAGGTGTGTCGCTCACTCCACTCATTAAAAATGAGAGCAATCATGAGCGCATTTAACAATATAATACATAAAAATGCCATTAAAATAGAAAACATCTTTTTCTGAAAACGATACGATAAATAAATTCCCAAAATAGCAAATGGGTAAAAAACAACATGTGCCAAGTTGATGAGGTTATGAAAATTGGAATAATACGAACGAGTGGTTACAAAAAAAGAATCAAACTTTTTAATAAATAAATACGCTATAGTTTTTATACCTTTTTGTTCATACAAAAATTGGTAACAATCCCATAATGAATAAGTGCCTGGCTCTAACTGTGGATAAATCCAAGAAGGAAAACCATAGTAAATAGAACCATTAGAAATGTATTGTGCAAAATCGTGATAAGGCAACTGAAACAAAAAGAAAATGCCTAAAAACATAATGAGTAAACTACATGCAAGATACGTGAGGGTTTGTTTTTTACTTAACACACCATCTTGAAATAATTTATAAAATAATAAAACACTTACCGTAAATATACCCGAAGGTCTTGAAAAAATAACTAAAACTAAAAAAATACTAACTTTTAGAAGTCTATTATTTATTTCGGGTTGAAGAGTGTAATAAGCAAACAAAAGACTGATGGCAATAAAAAATGTTTCGCTAAATAAATTAAATTGCCAATACTGAATTAGCGGGCTACACAACACAAATAACAACCACAACTGAGCTGTTACTTTATTAAATCGTACATTAATAAATTGATAAAACTTAAAATAAGCCCACAAACTCAAGCAGTAGGTACTTAAAAAAATAATGCTTACAGGTAGTTTTAGTAGCAAAAACAAAGCTAAATATGATACAAAAGCCAAGTAGAAAGTTTGATACTGCGTAGCATTCACAAAATTTCCATTAGCGAACAATTGAGCACGTGATAAATATTTTTCACCTTCATTTAATGTATTAAATCCAAATTGCCGATACAATAAATACAAAAGTAAAAGGTGCACAATTGCTAATACAACAATGTATATATTGATTTTCTTCACTTACTAAAAATACTATTTTTTTAAACACATACTCATTTGCTTTTTATATATTTGTTTCATTTTTTATGAGTCTTAAAAAACATATACCCAATGCCATTACTTGCGGGAATTTATTGTGTGGATGCTTGGCAATTATTCAAACTTTTCAGGGAAATTTAGTATGGGCTGCATATTTAGTTGGTATTGCGGTAGTGTTGGATTTTTTTGATGGTTTTGCGGCTCGTACTCTCCAAGTTACTTCGCCAATTGGTAAAGATTTAGATAGCCTAGCTGATTTAGTTACCTTTGGTGTAGTGCCAGGATTAATTATGTATCATTTAATACAAATGAGTTTTACGGATATGATTGCAACTGATGGTATGAAACAAGGTTGGTTAGTTTATCCTAACTCGGTAACTGATGAATTAATAAAAAACGACAGACGCTTGTCAATTCCTGAATCTATTAAATACATTGGCTTAATTATCCCTATTTTTTCGGCAATTCGTTTAGCAAAATTTAATAACGATACCCGACAAACTACTTCTTTTATTGGATTACCAACACCAGCTAATGCACTTTTAATTTGTTCGTTACCATTAATTTTGTGGTTGCATTATGATTATTTTTATTTAGCGCAAGATAACAGAATATTGCCTCTGGTATTATTACAACATGATCAAGAGGTTGTAGGCGGCATCATATTAGAACCTATTCGTTTAGCTATTTTAGCTGTTGTTATGGCTATTTTATTGCTAGTTGAATTACCATTATTTGCCTTAAAATTTAAGTCCTTTACATGGAAAGGCAATGAACTAAAATATATCTTTATATTATTAAGTTTAGGATTATTAATAGCCTTTAAGGTTATTGCCATTCCACTTATTGTTATACTATACGTTGTTTTAAGTATAGTTTTTTATCGAAAAACTTAAGCTTAATCTTAAAACAAACTCGTAGATTTATGATGAGCCTTGAAATCAACATAAGAACGAGTATTTCTTAAAAACTTTATAGCTAATGAATGATTTTATCTTTTCATTAAATAGAATCGAGAAAACACTTTAGCTTGAAGCAATGTTAAGGCACAGTTGAATACAAATAGCTGTTTTGAAATTGATAAACGAAATAGTAACATGATAAAAAGATGGCTTCTTACAACTTTTCATTTTTTACGACAACTTAAATAATATGTAAAACAAAATTGACATCTATTGATTTAACTATTATTTAACGCTACACTATTGTTTTATTTGTATTTTTGGTAAAAATTAAAATTATGAAAAAACATTTATTTACTTTGACATTACTTTGTATCTCATACTTAGTAAATTCTCAAAATTTCAATCTAACCTACGATTTTTCCGCTGTAACATCTACTACTGGATTAATTGACCCCACGCCATCACCAACTGCAACCGGTGTAACTTCTGGTTCGTTTACCGCTGTTGGAACTCCTTCTGCTAATCCTAATGCGACTAATAGATTTTCGTTTGTAGGTTGGCCCATTGGAGCAACCAACGGAAATGATGTACATGCTACTATGACGGCATCTTTAGACATTAACGAATATTACGAAATTACATTAACTGCACAAGCAGGATATACTGTAACACTTGACTCGTTGAAATTTGGAATTAGAAGATCTGGAACTGGCATTAGAAATTATGCCGTTCGTTATAGTTTAGATTCGTATTCTGTTAATTTACCTGCATCAGTTGGAACTAATACAAATCTTTCAGTTGTTGGGACAAATGAATTCTTTTGGAATTTTGATGCTACTTCTACAAGTTCTGATCAAAATGGAAGTATGATTACATTTAGCAATACAGTGTTTACTAATAGTATCTCTATTCGTTTTTATGGATGGAATTCAGAAGCTAACGGTGGTACTTTTAGTATTGATAACGTAAATATTTTGGGTAGTGCAACCGATGGCAGTTCGCCTTGTAACTCACCTACAATCACATCTATTTCTTATAGTGTAGTGTGTGCTAATCAAACATCTACCTTAGTTCCAACAATTATGGGTACCGCACCATTTACCTATACTTGGATAACTAGCGGTAGTGGTATAATTGGTTCTGTAAATTCTGAAACGACCACTGTTATAAGTTCAACCCCACAAACTTATACTTTATTGGTTGGAAATGCTTGCGGCTTTGATTCATCAGCAGTTGCTGTTAATGTCAATCCTTTGCCTAATGTTACTTTAGATTTATCACCTATAAATATGCAATGTGTAACCGTATCATCCGTTACATTAGTAGGAGGTTTGCCTTCTGGTGGAGTGTATAGTGGAACAGCTGTTACGTCTGGGGAATTTAGCCCATTATCAGCTGGTGTAGGTTCATATACTTTAACTTATACTTTTACAGATGCCAATAACTGTACAAATTCAGCTACTGATGTGATGAATGTTGGTTCATGTACAGGAATTAATGAATTAACTAGTTCAAATGAAATACAATTATATCCTAATCCATCTAACGGAATTATTCATTTTTATTTCCCTAATACTCAAACCCATCAAGTAACTATAGAACTTATAAATCTAAGCGGACAAGTTATTTACAATAACTTTATTCCGGTTCAGCAATCTGTGTCTTCAATAAATTTAGATATCCCTCATGGCATATACTTTATAAAGGTTATTGAAAAAGAAAAAACAAGTATTAAAAAGATTGTAATTCAATAATTTAAAAAGAGGCTGTCCATAATAAGACAGCCTCTTTTATAAATCACTTTATAGAAATCTATTTCTTTATCTCAAAAGTTTCAAAGTTTTTTAACTGATTGTCTTCCTGAGCGATTACTTCTTTTACCTGTGAAAGTGGAGAGCCTACATAACACCAATCAATCAGTTTATTTACATCTTCTTCTTTTCCTTCTGCTTCAATATATACATCGCCATTATGTAAATTTTTCACAAAACCAGTTAAGTTAAATTTAATAGCTTGAGCATGTGTACTAAATCGGTAAGATACTCGTTGCACTTTGCCCTTTACTGTAATATTGTAGTGTCGGATTGACATCGTTTTTCCTTTAAAAGAATAAAGCCGTAAGAAATCTCTCTTACGGCTTTTTTAAATTATGCATTTACACTTTCTTCAATATACGCCTCAATTGGCGCACATGAACAAACTAAATTTCTATCGCCATAAGCATTATCCACTCTTGATACACTCGGCCAAAATTTATTGTCTTTAATCCACGTTAAAGGATAAGCTGCTTTTTGACGTGAGTAGGCTTTATTCCAATCATCATTTAATACAAATTTGCACGTATGTGGTGCATTTTTTATTACGTTATCAGTCTTGTCAAATTTACCTTCTTCAATTTCTTTAATTTCTTTTCTGATTGAAATCATAGCCTCACAAAAACGATCTAACTCCGCTTTTGACTCCGACTCTGTCGGTTCTACCATTAATGTATTTACAACTGGGAAAGCTACTGTAGGTGCATGAAATCCATAATCCATCAAGCGTTTAGCAATATCAGCTACCTCAACACCACTAGCCATTTTAAAATCATTGCAATCTAAAATCATCTCATGAGCACAGCGACCATTCTTACCTGTGTATAAAATTTTGTAATGATCTTTTAATACATCTTTCATGTAGTTAGCATTTAAAATAGCCATTTCGGTAGCTTGTTTTAAACCTTCTCCTCCTAACATTTTTATGTATCCATAAGAAATTAATAAAATTAAAGCACTTCCGTAAGGTGCAGCCGATACAGCATGTATGCCTTTGTCGCCACTTGTATTTACAATGGAGTGTGATGGAAGGAAAGGAACTAATTTTTCTACCACACCAATTGGTCCCATGCCGGGGCCACCTCCACCATGAGGTATTGCAAATGTTTTATGTAAGTTTAAGTGACATACATCTGCTCCAATATTACCTGGCGATGTTAACCCAACTTGTGCATTCATGTTGGCGCCATCCATGTATACTAAGCCACCATTATCATGAATGATTTTAGTAATATCTTGTATAGATTCTTCATAAACACCATGTGTAGAAGGATAAGTAATCATAATACACGATAAAGTGTCTTTATATTGTTCAGCTTTTGCTTTTAAATCAGCAACATCCACATTACCTTTTTCATCACATTTGGTTACAATAATTTTCATGCCTGCCATAGCTGCCGAAGCAGGATTGGTGCCATGCGCTGATGAAGGAATCAATGCAACATTTCTTTTTGCTTGTCCATTAGCAATGTGATATGCTCTAATTACCATTAAACCCGCGTACTCGCCTTGTGCACCTGAGTTGGGTTGAAAACTCATACGAGCAAATCCAGTAATTTCTGATAAGTCTTTATTTAACTGCTCTATTAATTCGGCATAACCTTGCGCTTGATTAACAGGAACAAATGGGTGAATATTAGCAAACTCTGGCCAAGTGATCGGTAATAACTCTGATGCAGCGTTGAGTTTCATCGTACAAGAACCAAGTGAAATCATGGAATGTACTAAAGATAAATCTTTATTCTCCAAACGTTTAATATAACGCGTCATTTCACTCTCACTATGGTAACTATTAAACACTGGATGCGTTAAATAAGATGAGGTGCGATTAAAATCTGATTGTGCAATAAGTGTTGAGTTTTGGATTGAAATAGTT
Source organism: Bacteroidia bacterium (assembly GCA_020846025.1). Lineage (GTDB taxonomy): Bacteria > Bacteroidota > Bacteroidia > B-17B0 > Aurantibacillaceae > UBA4416. Next base: position 16,395 of record JADLER010000138.1, read on the forward strand.
GAAGACGAATTTCCAAAGCAATTTAAAACATCAACTAAATCTTGGTCTTCAACTGTTTGATCTAATGAAATACCAATATGCTTATCATCTATTTTTCTAAAGTTAATTTCTTTAGCTTCGGCAGCTGAAATTATTTTGTTAGCATCACACTCTACAACAATAGTATCAAAAAATAATTTAGTTTTAATACTATGCCCTGCATTTTTTAATGAATCGGCTAAAGTAGCTGTGGCGTTATGCACATTTTGAGCAATAGCTTTGATACCATCTTTTCCATGATATACGGCATACATACTAGCCATAATAGCTAATAATGCCTGAGCTGTACAAATATTAGAAGTTGCTTTATCACGCTTAATATGTTGTTCTCTAGTTTGAAGTGCCATTCGCAATGCTTGGTTGCCTTCTGCATCAATTGAAACACCAATTATGCGGCCAGGAATTAATCGTTTATAATCTTCTTTACAAGCAAAGAATGCAGCATGAGGTCCGCCAAAACCTAATGGCACCCCAAAACGTTGTGAGTTACCAATAACACAATCGGCACCCCACTCTCCTGGAGGTGTTAATAATGATAGCGCTAATAAATCAGTAGCAACTGCTACTTGAATATGTTTTGATTTAGCTTCGTTTACAAAAGAACGGTAATCATTTACTTCTCCATTAATATCTGGATATTGAATTAAGGCTCCAAAGTATGTATCATCAAATTTCACAGTGTTAGCATCGCCAATCACTAATTCAATACCAAATGGTACAGCACGTGTTTTAATAACGTCTATAGTTTGTGGGAAACAAGTATTGCTAATAAAAAATTTGATAGCATTATTTTTTAGTTGTTCTTTAGTTCTTGAACTATAAAACATATATAATGCTTCGGCGGCAGCAGTTGCTTCGTCGAGCAATGATGCATTAGCAATAGGCATGGCTGTTAAGTCCATAACCATTGTTTGAAAATTTAAGATAGCCTCTAGTCTTCCTTGGGATATTTCTGCTTGATAGGGTGTGTAAGCAGTGTACCAACCAGGGTTTTCTAATACGTTACGTTGAATAACAGCTGGAATGATGTTATTATAATATCCTAATCCAATATAAGAACGAAATACTTTATTTTTTTTGCCAAGTGCTTTTAAATGTTTGCTATACTGAAATTCGCTCATTGCTGGTGCAACACGCAAAGGTTGTTTTAATCGAATGGCTGGCGGAACGGTTTGATTAATTAAATCATCAATTGATGTTACACCTATTTTAGAAAGCATTTGTTTTACCTCGTTTTCGCGCGGACCATTGTGGCGAGATACGAATTTATCAGTTGTCATAATTTTAAATTTTGAGCAACAAATTTACTAAAAATTTAATGAGCCTCTGAACTGATTTTAAACAGGTTGTTTATAAATATTAGGCTCTTTTCCCTAGTTCAATAATAGCTAAATCTTTAATTTGCGTATCATCTATCACAAATTTTAGGGCTGTTTTAACTTGATGAAAGCCGTGTTTGCCGCAAGCACCAGGATTGAGATGTAAAAGTTTGTATTTTTCTTGATACATCACCTTTAAAATATGAGAATGTCCGCAAACAAATATTTGTGGTTTTTCTTTTAGTATTAGCTCTCTCACTTCGGGCAGGTATTGATTGCCTTGTCCTGCAATGTGAGTGATGTAAACTTTTACTTTTTCGCAAAAGAAAATTAAGTTTTTTGGAAACGATTTTCTAGCTGAGGCATCATCAATATTGCCATAAACAGCACGCAAAGGCTTAATACTTTGTATCTGATTTGTAACATCTAAATTGCCAATATCTCCTGCGTGCCACACCTCATCTGCTTGATGAATATGATTAATTAAAGTTTCATCTAGATGGCCGTGCGAGTCGGATATAAGAAGTATAGATGTCAGAGTTTAGATTACCAGATATTTACACGTTTTTCCACTGGACGATACATCCCATCACCTTCCTTAACGCCAAAAGCTTCATAAAACTCAGGCATATTACTTAAAGGACCAATGGCTCTAAAGTTACCAGGTGAATGAGGATTGGTAGCAATCATACGCTTTAAATACGCGTCGCGCATTAAGGTTTTCCAACCTTGAGCCCAAGCAATAAAAAAACGTTGTTCTCCAGTAAATCCTGCAATTACCGGTGATTTTTGTCCATTTAATGATTTTTTATAAGCGTAATATGCCATCGTTAATCCACCTAAATCGGCAATATTTTCACCTTGTGTTAATTCACCTTTAACGTGTAAGGTGTCGATTGCTACGTAATTATTAAACTGTTCGATAATGAGTTTTGTTTTATCTGTAAAGTTTTTATAATCTTGTTCAGTCCACCACATTTTTAAGTTTCCATCAGCATCAAATTGGGCACCTTGGTCATCAAATCCGTGAGTAAGTTCATGCCCAATTACAGAACCCATCACGCCATAATTTGAGGCATCGTCTGCACTAGCATCAAAGAAAGGCACCTGCATAATCCCCGCCGGAAAGGCAATTTCATTAGAAGTTGGGTTATAATAAGCATTTACAGTTGGAGGAGTCATGCCCCATTCCATTCTATCAACTGGCTTTCCAATTTTATCAATCATTCTTTTAAATTGAAAAACTTTACTAGCAGAAATATTAGACCAATAAGAAGTAGTACCGATATTTAGTGAAGAATAATCTAACCATTTATCAGGATAGCCTAATTTTCTAATTAATTTATCGAGTTTTAATTGCGCTTGAACTTTGGTTTCTTTACTCATCCAATCTCTTGTTTCGATGCGTTCTCTATAAGCAGCAATTAAATTATCCACCATAACATCTACACGTTTTTTAGCGTCTGCATCAAAATATTTTTCGACATAAAATTTTCCTAGAATTTCACCTAAAGCCTCATCGGTTGTACGCTGTGCGTTTTTATAACGAGGTTTCATAGCTTTCATTCCTGTTAAAACAGTCCCATTAAAACTAAAATCTTCTTTTACAAACTTACTTGATAAATAAGGTGCGGCACTTTTTATCACATTCCATTTTAAAAATATTTTCCACTCGCTAATAGAGATAGAATTAATAAGATTATTTAAGGCATCATAGAAAGCTGTTTGATTCAGAATAATCGTGTCTGGTGTTTGTATTCCTAAAGTTGAGAAATATAAATTCCAATTGATATTAGGTATTTTGCTTAATAATTCTGCTTTGGTATATGGGTTATATTGTTTATTTGGATCGCGTTGTTCAATAGCATTCATTGAACCTTTAGCTAATTCGGTTTCTATTTTAAGTATTGTTGTAGCATTAAATTTAGCCGATTCTGGATAATTTCCTGCACATTCAAACATTCGAGCAATATGATTCTCATATTCATTTTTTATGGATTCATACTGCGCCTCAAAGTAAAAATCTTTGTCAGGTAACCCCATGCCAGTTTGCATTAAATAACAAGCATTTTTATTACTATTTTTAAAATCAGAATACACATAAAAACTAATCATTCCAGCTATACCTTTCTTGTTAAGATTGGCTGATGTTTTTAATAAATCATCTTTTGATTTTATGGCATCTATCGCTACTAAATCTGCTGAAATAGGTTTAATGCCATCTTTATCAGCCTTAACAGAGTCCATAGCTATTAAATAAAAATCTCTTAATTTTTGCTTGTCGCTTCCTGCTACAGCTTTAGTATCTTTTGATACTTCACTTAATATATTTTTTAAGTTATTAATATTACGCTCGGCAATTTCATTAAAACTACCCCAAGCGCCATCACTAGCTGGTATTTGTTGTGTTTTTAACCATTTACCATTGGCAAATTTATAAATATCATTCTTTGGTGAAACCGATGAATCTATATACGCTAAGTTAATACCTGGGTTATTTTTTTGAGCTAATGACAGACCTGCAAAGGTTAATGTGCTAGCAAGTAAAATATATTTTTGCATATTGTTTTTTTAAAGGTATAAATGAGTGTTATTATTAATTTAGATAATGATTTAGCTAATGTAATATAAAGATTTGAATAAATCAATCTATTGAAAAATTAATTGGTAGTTGATTGATTAATCCTTTTTCAAATGCTTTTTGAAACATGAGTATGATTGCGTTTTTACCAATTTCACCTAAGTTTATCGAGTACTCATTAACATATAACGCAATATGTTTTTTCATTACATCTTCACTCATTTCTTGAGCATGTTGTCTCACAAAATCCATACAACTGTCGGGGTTTTCAAAAGCATATTCAACACTCTTTCTAATCAATCTATCTACACTACGCTGTAATGAATTATCTATGTTTTTTCTAATAACAATACCTCCCAATGGAATGGGTGCTTTTATGAATGATTCCCAAAATTCGCCTAAATCTATTATTTTTTCTAACCCTTTTTCTTCATACGTAAATCTGTTTTCATGAATGAGTAACCCCGCATCTACCTCACCAACTAACACTTTATTTTCTATCTCACTAAAAAGCGTTTCTGTTTTATTAATTGCTTTGGGATAAGCCAGCGATAATAAAAAATTGGCGGTTGTATATTTACCTGGAATGGCAATAGTAGCCTTATTAATATCCGCAATTTGTGAACCCTTTTTTTTTACTAATAAAGGTCCGCAATTAAACCCTAAAGCACTTCCGCTATTTAATAATGAGTAATGCGAAGTGAGATAAATAAATGCATGATAACTTAATTTTGTTATATCTAATGTTTGATGAAAAGCCTTAGCATTTAGTGATTCTACATCTTCCATAACTGTTGTAAATTCAATACCTTCAGTATCAATTTTTTTATGAATCAAGGCATCAAAAATAAAACAGTCGTTGGGACAGGGCGAAAAACCAAGAGTTAATTTCATTTAATTATTATTGTAGAATTGATAAATACCTATAAGACACAAAATTAATTTCTTTTTTTGACTAAGAAATAATAATTAATCAATTTTAAAATAGGAGTAAAGTTGTATATTCGCATGTTAAAATTATTCTTTGCAACAAATGGCTGTTTCCGAAAAAAAAATACAAATGGTTGATCTTAAGGGTCAATATCAAAAAATAAAAGCTGAAGTTGATGCAGGCATTCAAGAAGTAATTAATAATACTGCTTTTATTAATGGCCCAGCGGTTAAGGAATTTCAAGCTGAGCTTGAAAAATATTTGAATGTAAAACATGTAATACCTTGCGCCAATGGTACCGATGCATTACAAATAGCGATGATGGCACTTGGATTAAAACCAGGTGATGAAGTAATTACCGCCAGTTTTACGTATGTAGCCACTGCCGAAGTTATTGGTTTATTAGGACTAACACCTGTGTTAGTAGATGTGTATCCTGATACCTTTGACATTGATGTAGAAGCTATTGAAAAAGCAATTACCCCTAAAACAAAAGCAATAGTGCCTGTTCATTTATTTGGTCAATGTGCTGATATGGAAAGAATTATGGCATTGGCTAAAAAACATCAATTATATGTAATAGAAGATGTCGCACAAGCTATTGGAGCTGATTATACATTTAGCAATGGCGCTAAAGCAAAAGCTGGAACTATTGGTACAATAGGTTGTACCTCATTTTTCCCAAGTAAAAATTTAGGTTGTTATGGTGATGGTGGAGCCATTTACACCAATGACGATGAGCTGGCTAAAAAACTAAAAATGATTTCTCATCATGGGCAAAGTGTGCAATATGTACATGATGTATTAGGTTGCAATTCTCGAGTAGACACCATACAAGCTGTTGTTTTAAAAGCTAAGTTAAAACATCTTGACGAATATGCACAAGCACGTAATAAAGCGGCAACTTATTACGATTCAGTTTTAAGTAGTCATCCAAAAATAAAGATACCTGTTAGAGTTAAACACTCATCCCATGTATTTCATCAATACACCATTCAATTAAATGATGTTGATAGAACAAAGCTACGGGAACAATTGGCGGAACGTGGTATTCCAGCAATGATTTATTACCCAATTCCTTTACATGAACAAAAAGCATTTATGAGTGACCGTTTTAAAAAAGGTGATTTCCCAGTAACAGAAAAACTTTGTGCTACAGTATTATCGTTACCAATGCACACCGAATTAGATGAAGATACCCTTAAATATATTACCAATAACCTTTTAGAATTATTAAATTAATATGGATAAGGGTACAACTTTAGAAGCTAATTTCTTAAAAGCCGACGAACTCATTAGAGAGAATAAAATATCAGAAGCCATAGAGGTTCTTGAATCTATTATCTTTGAAGAACCTAATTTTGGAAAGGCTCATAACCATTTAGGATGGATTTATGAAACCAAAATACAAGATACACGTAAAGCTGAATTACACTATAAACAAGCTATTAAATCCGATCCTTTATATACTGCTTCATATATTAATTACTCCTATTTATTATCTAATCAAAATAGATTTGAAGAATTAAAAAATCATTTGGATAAAGCCATATTAGTTCCTGGAATTAATAAAGCAACTGTATATAATGAGTTTGGGATCATGTATGAATTACAAGGGAATTATAAAGAAGCAGTTGCTAATTTTAAGAAGGCAATTCAACACTGTTTAGATACCAAAATTATTGAAAATTTTGTAAGTAATATTAACCGTTGTAAACAAAAAGCTGGGAAGTTAAAGTCGTTATTTTGGTAAGATTAATTAAATAATTAAATATAAAAATTATATGAAAGTAGCTATTGTAGGAACTGGATATGTAGGATTAGTAACAGGAACATGTTTTAGCGAGGTAGGCATGGATGTTACCTGTATTGATATTGATCAAAAGAAAATTGAAAATTTACATAAAGGTATTTTACCAATATACGAACCAGGACTTGATGAAATGGTAAAACGAAATGTAGAAAAGAAAAGATTGCATTTTTCTACATCATTAAAAGATAGTATTCAAGGGGCTGAGGTAGTTTTTATTGCAGTAGGCACTCCTCCTGATGAAGATGGATCAGCCGATTTAAAATATGTTCTTGGTGTAGCATCAAGTATTGGTGAGCACATGCAACATCCTTTATTGGTAGTAACAAAAAGTACAGTGCCTGTAAGTACAGCCGAAAAAGTTCGTAAAGCTTTAAAAGATCAACTCGATAAGCGTGGTTCTTCTTTAGATTTTTATGTCGCATCTAATCCAGAGTTTTTAAAAGAAGGTGCTGCAATCGAAGATTTTATGAAACCTGATAGAATTGTAGTAGGAGTTGATAGAATAGAGGCTGAAGAATTAATGCGCAAATTATATAAACCATTTTTAATGAATGGGCATCCTATTTACTTTATGGATATTCCTAGTGCCGAAATGACTAAATATGCAGCAAATGCCATGTTAGCAACAAAAATTAGTTTTATGAATGATATTGCAAACCTTTGCGAAATTATGGGTGCTGATGTAAATATGGTACGTAAAGGTATTGGTAGTGACGCTCGTATTGGAACAAAATTTATTTATCCAGGTGTTGGTTATGGCGGAAGTTGTTTTCCTAAAGATGTAAAAGCACTTATTAAAACAGCTAAAGAAAATAAATACAATATGCGTATCTTAAATGCTGTGGAAGATGTAAATGAAGCTCAGAAAGAAGTGTTGTTTAATAAAGTGAAACAACATTTTAATGGAAATATAAAAGGCAAAAAATTTGCACTCTGGGGTTTGTCTTTTAAACCAAAAACAGATGATATGCGCGAAGCACCAAGTTTAGTTATTATTGAAAAATTATTAAAAGAAGGTGCAAGTGTGATAGCGTACGATCCAGTGGCTATGCACGAAGCACAACGTATATTGGGTAACACCATTGAGTATTCAAATGATATGTATGAAACACTCAATAAAGCAGCTGCTTTACTAATTGTTACCGAATGGCCAGAGTTTAGGGTGCCAGATTTTAATGAGATAAGTAAGCGTTTAAACCAAAAAGTTTTATTTGATGGACGTAATATCTTTGAAAATATTGAAATGAAAAAATTAGGATTTAATTACTATTGTATTGGCATAAAAACAAATTAAGAAAAGATGAATACCAAAAGAGTTTTAATTACAGGTGCGGCTGGATTCTTAGGATCTCACTTATGTGATCGATTCATAAAAGAAGGTATGCAAGTAGTTGCCATGGATAATTTAATTACGGGCGATTTAAAAAACATCGAACATTTATTCAAATTACCACAATTCGAGTTCTATCATCATGATGTCAGTAAGTTTATTCATGTTCCAGGGAATATAGATTACATCATGCATTTTGCTTCTCCTGCAAGCCCTATTGATTATTTAAAAATTCCTATTCAAACCTTAAAAGTGTCATCATTAGGAACACATAATGTTTTAGGATTAGCACGAGTTAAAAAAGCACGAGTACTCGTGGCATCTACCAGCGAGGTGTATGGTGATCCACACGTGCACCCTCAAACAGAAGCATATTGGGGAAATGTAAATCCTGTTGGACCTCGTGGTTGTTATGATGAAGCAAAACGCTTTATGGAAGCTTTAACTATGGCTTATCATGATACACACGGGTTAGAAACGCGTATTGTACGTATATTTAATACTTACGGGCCACGTATGCGATTAAACGATGGTAGAGTGTTACCTGCATTTATAGGTCAAGCTTTGCGTGGAGAAGATTTAACGATGTTTGGTGATGGTTCTCAAACACGTAGTTTTTGTTACGTAGATGATTTAGTAGAAGGTATTTATCGTTTATTAATGAGTAGTTACCATTTACCTGTAAATATTGGTAATCCAAGCGAAATTACAATTAAAGAGTTTGGCGAAGAAATTTTAAAATTAACGGGTGCAAATCAAAAATTAATTTCTTTACCACTTCCAAAAGACGATCCTAAACAAAGACGACCTGATATATCGAAAGCAAAAGAATTATTAAACTGGGAACCTAAAGTTTCTCGTGCTGAAGGCTTAAAAATAACTTATGAATATTTTAAAACTTTATCGCCCGATGAGTTAAATAAAACCGAACATCGAAATTTAGAAACCCTCAATAAGTAACAAAAAAGGCGAATTTAATTCGCCTTTTTTATTACAGAATAACCTTTTATAAGATAGGCTTACTAGGACTTGCGTCATTTTCAAAACTGGCTAATTGTAAGTTAAGAAAACACATGCCATCATCAATTGAATTAGGCACATAAATAAACTCAGTTATAGTTTTATGAAATTGTGTATTGCTTGGATATTGCCAAAAAGCATGATGTGCTAATAATTTTCCTTCATCATTTTCTCTATCTACCGACGGTAAGTCAATTAACAAATGTTCAACACCAATTTCATTTAAGTACAAAATAGCATCTTGTAAAATATAAGCCGGATTGGTGTTGGAATATTGCTTAGTTAATTTTTCAATTTCGTTAGGTAAAGTTCTTATCACAATAGCCTCGGGTTTATCATTCCCAATAGCTAGTTTGAGCTGTTCTCCAGTAATTACCTTGTCTTTATTATCAATTTGGATTGGAGTAATGGAAATCAATTTAGCTAAGAACATAAATTGTTTAAGACACTGATTTATACTTACCCATTCTTTGCTAATATGTCCAACACACTCGGTGTGTGTACCATTTCCGTGCGGGTTAAATGTAATATTTCTAAAATTTACAGAACCACCTTTATTTACATCGCCAATCCATTCACCATTAACTACCGGTACTAATTTCATAGGTTCCACATACCAAGCACTTGTGCAATTTTTATCGTTACTTAACGGAATTGAAATATCAATTGGTTCGCTAAGGTTAATTTTATAAAATTGATTTTTATGTTGAATATTGGCTATCATTATAGAAATGTTAAAAAGTGGAAGTTTAAAAATACAAACTTTTAAGAATTTAAATATTTAAAATCGGTACAAACTTTAATTTTGTAGAATTTTTGTAGTAAATTTATTTTTAACAAAAAAAAGTTCAAAAGGTTTGATTTTAAATAAATATTCTCTAATTTAGTACCCTAGGTATTTTAACTATACTTAACAAAAACTAAATTATTTGGTATAACATGAAAAAAATTTTTACCACTCTAACCATTGCATTAACTGCAATTACAAGCGTTTCATTCGCTCAACAAGATCCACAGTTTACTCAATTTATGCATAATAAATTGATTTACAATCCAGGTTATGCTGGAACAAGTGAGGCAATATGCGCTAATGTTTTATATCGTCAGCAATGGGTAAATTTCCCAGGAGCGCCTAAAACAGGCTTATTAAGCTTTGATATGCCAATTGGACAATTACCATTAGCAGTAGGATTAAATGTAATGAGTGATCAAATTGGTTTTTCAAAAACATTATTCGCACGTTTAGCTTTAGCATACAACCGTCATATTGGTGCAGGTGTTTTAGGTATCGGAATTGATGGAGGTGTATTACAACAACAATTTAATGGAAATTGGATTACTCCAGATGGTAATTTAGCTCAAGATAATTCTATTCCAAATTACACTTCACAAAATGGTGTATCTGGTACTCCAGGCACAACTGCTAACTTAAATAAATTAACATACGATTTAGGATTTGGTGCTTTTTATTCAATTGCCAATAAAATGTATGTTGGTTTATCTTCTACACACTTAGCAGCACAAGATATTAAAGCTGGTGGTGCGGGTAATGTAAAATACGCTTTAGCTCGTCACTATTATATAGTTGGAGGCTATACCTTTGATTTAACTCAAGAGCATGCCATTCAACCAAATATTAAAGTAAAATCTGATGCAGCATCTACTCAGTTAGATGTAAATTTAAGCTATATATATAATAAAGCTTTGTCTATTGGTGTTACTTATCGTTTACAAGATGCAATTGCTCCAATGGTAGGCTACAAATTCAACCAAGGTGCTATGAAAGGCTTTAGATTAGGTTATTCTTACGATTTAACTTTATCTAAGATTAAAGGTTACAGCTCAGGAACGCATGAAATCTTTATTGGATACTGCTTTAAAACAAGCAAACCTCCAAAAATTACTTCATACCAAAATGCAAGATTTTTAAATTAATTTGTAACCTTTTAAAAAAAAGCTCGTTTAAGTCCCTTACCTACTTTATTTGAACTCTGTTTACAACTTGTTAATAAAGTAAATTGTAACTAAAAATAAAGTTTGGGATTATAAACAAAAAGAAAGTGAAATGATACTCTAAAAAAAAGCAACAAGAGAACCTTTCACTTAAAAACAAAAACAAAGCACTATGAAAAAACTAATTGTATTAGCTTCCTTTATTGCAGTTGTTACTGGATGTAACAAAAGACAAGGAGAGTTAGTCGGAGTAGCTGGTAGAGAACAATGGTTTCAACCAGATCCATTTGGTACCTTGTATATTCCAATGGGAAGTTATCACATGGGACCAAGCGACGAAGAGGTTACAATGGCTCATACCGCTAAATCAAAAATGGTTTCAGTTCAGGCATTTTACATTGATGATTCAGAGATTTCAAATAATGAGTATCGTCAGTTTGTATATTGGGTGCGCGACTCAATTGCTCGTAAATTATTAGCTAATGGTTCTGGACCTGATGCAGAGGAATTTCAAATACCTCAAGAGGACTTTTTAGCAATGTTTCCTATATATAAAGGTGATAATAATTTACAAGATCCATATATTAATTGGGAAAGCAAAATTAAGTGGGATAGTGACGATGAAGATTATCGTTTAGATTTACAACCATTATATTTACCTGAAGGAGAACGTTTCTATAACCGTAAAGAAATAGATGCTCGTAAATTAAATTATGAATATTATAGAATTGATATTCGTTTAGCAGCTTCTAAATCTAATCGTTTTGTGCCTCAAAAATCGTTGGATATTCAAGATGCAGCTCACGAGTATAAAAAGGCAGAATATATCAATGGAGTTCACTTAAATGATGGTCAAAATGGTGTACCAGGTCAGTTATCTACTCCTGTAGGTGATCCTGGAAAAGACCCTAAAACTTTAGGTACTTATAATGTAGAAGATCAAGTAGCTGTTGGACAAGGAAATTATATCCGTCGTGAGAGAAAAGGAGTTGATCGTTCTGTATTCATAATAAAAGATGTAATTAATGTTTATCCAGATACTTTATGTTGGGTTCATGATTTTACTTATTCATTTAATGAACCAATGACTAATATGTATTTTTGGCATCCAGCTTATGATAATTATCCTGTAGTGGGTATTACATGGAAACAAGCTCGTGCATTTAGTATTTGGCGTTCTAACTTATTAAATAACTTTTTAATTGGTAATGGAATGACTATAGTAAATGATTTCCGCTTACCTACCGAATCTGAATGGGAATATGCTGCTCGCGGTGGAAACGCCTTATCTCCTTATCCTTGGGGCGGTCCATATATCCGTAATGCCAGAGGTTGTTTCTTAGGTAACTTTAAACCAATGCGTGGTTCATATATAGATGATGGTGGTTTTCACTCAGTTTATATTTACTCGTATAATCCTAATGATTATGGTTTATATTGTATGGCTGGAAATGTGGCAGAATGGACAAGTAACGCTTTTGATGAATCAGCTTACGATTTTGACCATGATTTAAACCCAGACTACGTTTATGAAGCCCAAGATAAAGAAGCAAATGTTTTAAAACGTAAAGTAATTCGTGGTGGATCATGGAAAGATGTTGGTTACTATTTACAAGTAAGTTCTAGAACTTACGAATATCAAGATACTGCAAAAGCTTATATTGGATTCCGTAACGTAATGACCTACTTAGGTCGTTCAAAAGGTGACGAAATTTAATAGAAGAACAAACACAAAAACAAACACAAAAACAATTAATCAAACAATCACTAACTAAACAAAAAAAAGACCTATGAGCAAATTACCTAAAGTAACCGGTTTTAAAAAGTATCTTCACTTAGCATCTTGTTTTGGTGCATCAATCGTAATTATTGGAGCGTTATTTAAAATTATGCACTGGCCTGGTGCATCTGCAGCCTTAATTGGTGGATTAGGAACCGAGGCCTTATTATTCTGTTTATTTGGTCTTGATATTCCACATGAGGAATATGACTGGACTTTAGCTTATCCAGAATTAAGTGGTATGGGAGCGCATGAAGATGAGCACCATAAAGATAGTGGCTTACCAATTTCTAATCAACTAGATAATATGTTAGCTGACGCAAAAATTGGTCCTGAATTAATTGAAAGTTTAGGCGTAGGTATGCGTTCATTAAGCGATAATGCAAGTAAAATTAGTGATATCACAAATGCATCTGTAGCAACAAATGAATATGTTGATAGTGTAAAATCTGCATCAAAAAATGTTTCTCATTTAGCAGATACATATAGCAAAGCAGCAGAGTCAATTTCTAGCTTAGCTCAATCTAACGATGCTGGTCATTCTATTGGTGATTCATTAAACTCTGTAGCTAAAAATTTATCAGCTTTAAATGCAACTTACGAATTACAATTACAAGGATCTCGTGGTCATTTAGAAGCAACTGAAAAATTCTATGGAGGATTAGGTGAATTAATGAAGAATTTACACGATTCAGTTGAAGATACTAAAAAATATCGTGCTGAAATGTCTCAATTATCTAGTAATTTAACTGCCCTTAACACTATCTACGGAAATATGTTAAGTGCTATGAATTTCAATAAATAATTTTAACCACTAAATAAAGGAAATGAAGATAATTCTTCATTTCCTTTAATGAAAAAATTTAATAACCATTAATCAAAAAATTATTTAAGCAATGGCAGGCGGTAAAGAAACACCTAGACAGAAGATGATTGGTATGATGTACCTCGTACTAACAGCACTTTTAGCGATGAATGTATCTAAACAAATTTTACAAGGTTATTTGTCTGTAAATGAAAGTTTAGTTAAATCTAAAAAGAATCTCGAAGAAAATAATAAAAGAGTAGCTGAAGCATTTCAACATGCCCTTGAAGGTAATGCAGCGGCAAAACCTTATTATGAAAAGGCTCAACAAGCTCAAAAAGAGATTAACGAAGTTTATAAGTATATTGGGGAGTTAAGAGCAAAAATTGTAGCTCATACTGAACCAACAGCTCAAGAAAACGAAAAAATAGCTGATACCCTTAACCTAAGACACATGGAAAAAATTGATGACTATGATATTCCTAGTCATGTGTTGGGTATTGCTGAACCAAAAGAACCAGAAAAAGGTCCATTTACGGCATACGAATTACGTCAAAAATTAAATGGATTACATGATAAATTAGTAGCAATGGTGGATGCAATGCAAAAAGATCCTGCTACCAAATTTTTAGATGATGATTACAAAGGAATTAAGAAAAAATTTGAGAGTATTAAACCTACTGATAGTAAACGCGTTGAAGACGGTGTTGAATTTAATTGGGAAATGGATAACTTTTATCATTTACCATTAGCTGCAGTTTATACCAACTTAAATAAATTTCAAAATGACTTAAAAAACATAGAAGCTGAAGTATTGCAAGTGTTTTCAGGTGCAAGTGGTAAATTAGCAATTAAATTTGATGCGATTAAAGCACGTGTAGTTGCGCCTTCTTCTTATATCCAAGCAGGACAAAAATATACAGCTAATATCTTCTTAGCAGCATCATCATCTAAATTAGCGTCTGGAGACATGGAGGTTTTAGTAGGTGTAGATTCTGCTGCTGCTGCTGCGGGTCAAAAAGGTACTAATGTAGATATAATTGGCGGTGAGGGTGTGTATGAAGTTGGAACAAGCGGAATGGGAGATCAAGAATATAAAGGGGTTATTAAATACAAAAATCCTGATGGAACATTTAAATATTATCCATTCTCTGGTGCTTATAAAGTAGCACCTCCTTCTGCAGCAGTTTCTGCTGATCAAATGAATGTATTTTATGCTGGTGTGCCTAATCCAGTTACAGCAAGTGCTGCAGGTGTATCTCCTGCCGATATTCAAGTATCTGCTTCTGGAGCAGGTGTACGTGTAAGCCCTAAAGGAAATGGAAAATTTGAATTTAATTTTAGTGGAACTGGCGATTGTATGGTTACTGTATCAGCCAAAACAAAAGATGGAGTAAAAGCTCAAGGTCCACCCATTAAATTTCGCGTAAAACCTTTACCAAAACCAGAGTTAAAGTTGAGTGGTAAATTTGCACCATCAGAACTTAAAAAAGGAGAATTAGCTTTAATAGGTGGTTTAGGAGCAGGTGCTAATGGATTTGATTTTCAAGCAAACTATGTAGTTATGCAATGGGAAGTTACTGCAAAAAATAATGGTAAATTAGCTAATGCTACTGGTAATGGCCCTAGTTTAGATGGTGCTGCAAAACAAGCTTTATCAAAAGCAGACGTAGGTTCGAGAGTATATTTTGATGCGAAAATTAAAGGCCCAGATGGCAAGGTAACTTCTGTAACTACAGGTGTTAAGGTGTTAAGATAGTACTAATTAAAAAAGGAGTAAATATGAAACAAGTAAAATTTGGTTTACTAATGTTGATAGTTTTAACATCAGCATTTAATGCAATCGCTCAACAGAGTGTTTTTCAACCAGGTGATTATAAAGATGGAATTTACGAAAAGGAAAATTCAACAAATCGTAAGTTTATCCCTTATACGCATTTACGTGAAGCAGATGTAGCTTGGGAAAAACGTGTGTGGAGAAGATTAGATATGCGTGAAAAACAAAATCAACAGCTGTATTACCCTACTTTACCTGTTGTAAGTCGTATTTCTTTAATGCAATTAATTCAAAAATATGTATTATCAGGTGCAATTATACCTTTTGCTGACGAAGAATTCTTGCAACCAATAGAGTTATCTGTAATTCGCGACAAGATGGTTATTAGAGAAGATTCGGCTGATGTTGAAGAATATGATGCAGAGGGTAACTCTTTTATGGTTAAAAAACCTGGCGCAGTAGATTCTACTTGGACGTATGAGTTTTTCTCATCTCTTGGATTAAAAGAAGATTGGTTCTTTGACAAACAAAAATCAGTGCTTGAAGTTAGAATTTTAGCTATGGAATTCAATGTAATTAATCCTAAAAAAGTTGACTTAGGTGAGTTCCCAGTATTTTATACCTATTTTCCAGCATGTCGTCCATTCTTAGCAAAACATGAAGTTTATAATGCTA
>JADLER010000139.1 GCA_020846025.1 Bacteroidia bacterium
CGGTTACTGGGTTTACTACCGAATCAGAACAACCTGAAATAGCTACAAGTGTAACCAAAAATGTCGTTGTCTGAGTTACTTTATACTTTTGCCTTTCTTCTTTAACCTTACTTTTTCTTTGCGTTCCGTCTCCAAACTTCCAAAGATATTCATCTGCATCCACTGATTTATTTATAAACACCGCCGAATCGCTTTCGCATACATCTGTAACCGAGAAATCTGCTTTTGCTTGAGTTTTAATTTCAACGGTTTTTACTATTGTGTCGTTGCAGGAGTTATCAGCTTTTACTATGAGTTTTACTGCTTTGATTCCTGCGTTGCTAAACATGTATGAAGCATTTTCGGTATAGGCTTTACTTTCATTATCAAAATTCCACTCAAAGGTAGAATTTGTAAGTTTTTTACCTGTAAACGTAAAATCTGTCTTTGTCTTGCTGCAAGCTATACCCCAAGTAAAATCTGCTTTGGGCGAGGGTAAAACTACAATCTGTTTTTCGAGAGTGTCTTTGCAACCTTCCTTAGTTTGGGTAAAGAGTTTTATTCTGTAAATACTATCTTTTGAGTAGGTTTTACCAAAAATGTTTGTGCTTTTTGTAAGCGATTGTTCGCCCAAATCCCAAAAGCTTGTAACAGCCGATGTATCGGGCGATGTATTGATAAAATCAAATCTGTTTTTGTTCAGGCATTGAACTGGAGCGTTTATTTCAAAATCAGACTTAGGATTTTTATAATAATAAGGTTTGATATTTTCTTCAAACCTTAGCCTACATCCTTTTTCGCCCAATGTATCTTTTGCCGATACAGTATATATTATTTTATAATTGCTGTCATTATAATAATAATGTTTAAAATGTACCGAGTTGATAAAACTTGAATCACTTCCATTACCCCAGTCTATTTTGTTTTTATATGCTCCATAAGTACTATCTCTTAATGTCAATGCAAATCTTCCGCAGAGTGTATCTTTTGTAATGCTGTACCCTTTACTTACAGGATTTTTTAGTATTACTATGCTATCCTGCCAACTGTGAAAAGTATTGCATGGTGGCATAAAACCGCTTAGACTTACAAGATATTTCCCCGGCTTTTGGTAATAATGCTTTTGGTCTGGTTTGTCTAACCATTCCCTATTATTATAAACAACACTATCCCCATCACCCCAGGTTATTTTTAATTGGCTGAACCATTTGGCATCTATTCGCATTACCGTTGTATCCTTGCAGGTGTAGTTCGGATTCACGTAGGCATCCATCACGGTAGGATAGCAGTAATTGTTTGGCAAACCCAAACTCAATCCATATTTAAAATATATGCTGTCTTTTTTAAACCTGCAACTTTTGCCGGGTCTGTCCGGGTATTGGATACATGCTAAATAATTTCCATTGAAATTATTATAAGTAAAAACATCGCCAGAAGTACCATAGTTTATATAATTGCCATAAATCTTTCCATCAGGGGCTAATTGCAAGCTAAATAGCCTCCAAGGTTTATTAGGATTAAAATTTTGAATAGAAGCCAATTGAATGTTTTTGCCGGTATAGATATTATGTTGTATTAATCTTGGAGAATACAATAAAGTATCTGTATGGGTGCTGATATAAATAAAACTGTCTTTGGGGCTAAACTCTGTGGCTTTGCTGTAAGTCCCTTCGTGTTCACTGTGTTTTACTATTCCTCTGCCATTGCTTACTTTTCCGGTTTTTACATCAAAATCATACAACCAGGTGCTATAGACTTTACTTATTTTTGGACTTACTCCGCTTACAACAATGTGCTTATAATCATGGCTTGGGCGAATTGTACCGCCTCCATAAATACGCATATCACCATCATAATCTCCCTTTACTTTGCTTTCTACGGGATTTAGCGAAATTCCACTGCTATCTAAAAGATATGCTTGTAAAACACTGTCATTTTTCAAGGTTAGCACCCATAAATTTACACTATCTGCATGGGGAGCCCAATTTAGGTTTTGAATCATATCGTTATAAGTTGTTTCTGTTTTTAAAAAAATGGCCTTTTTCTTTGTCATAATATACCCACTATCAGCAGACCTGTCATAGTAAACCTGAGAATAGTGCATCCTCCACCCATAACCTTTAACCTTAAATGTATCAGGGGTAACGCACCCAATAACCCCATATTGATTATTTTTTTGTGGTATTGGCAATATTATAGAAGGAGTATAACTATTATATGTCGTTATAAATGGCCTAATTAAACCTATAGGTTTTCTATCGTAACTTAATATGGAATCAAATACGGTAAATAGACATAAACTGTCATTGCAATCGGAATAAAGGGCCGGAAAAAATGGAGCATCAGTTACACTTTCGTTATATGGGTGTAATTTATAATAAGGGATATTTTCATAACTTGTTTTAAACCGGTTGGTTATATTTAGCTGCGGCGTAAAATGCAAACTTTGTTCACTGCCCAAAAACCAGTATCTGCCTGTTTGGGCATTTCCTGTTGTTGCTATAAACAGGCAGATACTAATGAGGGTTCTTGGTAGCATTAATTAATTATTTAATTATTAACTTATATGTGCCTCTGAATGTGTTATTGTTCATTTTTATATAATACATTCCTGGGGCATAATGTTGCATGGGCATGTCATAATCTTTCTCGGTTATGGTCGCCGATCGAAGTTTTTGACCAACAGAATTATATAATGTAACTTTAATTTCATCTGTTGGTATATCCGTAAACTTGATAGTTAAAAGACCTTTATCTACAGGATTTGGAAACAAGGAAACACCAAATGGTATGTTCACTTTAACATTTTCTTCTTCCTGTTCATCCTTATGAACTAATAAACCATTGGAACAATTAATTGGAAAAGATTTATCATCACCTTTAAACCCTATCCAGTTTTGGGTAGCATTCAAATGTATTGGAATTTTTAATAAACTTGTGATAATAGGATTGGGTGCATAAATTCCACCTGAACCCGAATAATAATTATAGCCAAATTTATTCTGAGTAGCCACATCCCAATTAATATTATTTATAAACTTATTTTTAATACCTGCAGTAGGTGTTCCCTGATCTATCAACTTCCCACTTCCCACAATAGCAAGGCTATCTTGCTCAAAGAGGTTGCATCTTATATCAAGTTGTATTTGGTAGCTTGTGTCGCTGTTTATTGCTGTTGTTGTGTTTGTTCTTGGGTTTTGCTCTTGTGCAAACATTAAGCCGTTTATACATCCCTTAAATTCATTTTCTGTTATATCGCTTTTTGCAAATACATTATCGGCATACCACTCTACGCCTGTATTGCAGCAAAAGAAAGAGTTGCCGTTATAAATGTTAGTCATATTGCAGTTTTTGGCTGAAACTCCTGTATGAGTTACGCCTTTGCCAAGATGCACAAGCGGAGTGTATATATTTTGGTCGTTAAACATATTGCCTGTAATGTTTGAATTATTTACTTCGTTTGCCATTATTGCAGTTTGCACCTGGGAATAAAACTTATTATTAAACAAATTTATACTTTCTGACTGTTGTATTTCAATATTTGTTGCATTGCTCAGAGCGAAAGTATTATTTCCTTCGAAATTGTTTTTTTATTCAAATATTGAAACTCTCCCCACCCCAATCACCCCATTTTGCTTGAGTTTTATAAATAAAATCCCCTTTGTTTCATGTAATTTTATTAAACAGGAATATTGTGATATTTTATTTTGCTCAAACCCTATTTCTCTTCCAAGCACATCAAATATCTGCACTTCCAATTCTCCTGAGTTTTGGGTTTCTATAGTAAAAGTTCCGTTGTTGGGGTTGGGGTATATTTTGAAATCCCAATGAACCTGATAGCTATCGGGAGTTACAGATACCGGAACAGTTTTGCATGTTTGGCTGCTGCAATTGTTTATGTCAGTAATGCTAAGGCAAATTTTTATAGGTTGCCAGTTTTTTAATGGATGGACGTAGTTTTCTGTTGTTACGGTTATTGAGTCTTTGTCATCAAATTTCC
>JADLER010000140.1 GCA_020846025.1 Bacteroidia bacterium
AAAATCAAGGTTTAAGTTTACCCGATTTAATTAATGAAGGAAACTTAGGTTTAATTAAAGCGGCACGTCGTTTTGATGAAACTCGTGGTTTTAAATTTATTTCTTATGCTGTTTGGTGGATTCGTCAATCTATCTTACAAGCTTTAGCAGAGCAAAGTCGTATTGTACGTTTGCCTTTAAACCAAGTTGGGTCGCTAAATAAAATTAACAAAGCTTATTCTAAATTAGAACAAGAATTTGAACGTGAGCCTACAGCTGATGAAATTGCAGAGATATTAGATTTACCTATTGACAAAGTATCTGATACTATGAAAGTTTCTGGTCGTCATGTAAGTATGGATGCTCCATTTGCCAATGGCGAAGAAAGTTCATTATTAGATGTATTAGTAAATCACGACTCCCTAAAAGCTGATACCTCTTTAATTATGGAGTCTTTATCAAAAGAAATTGATAGAGCTTTATCTACTTTAACTGAAAGAGAACGTGATGTTGTGAAATTATTTTTTGGTATAGGTTTAAATCATGGCTTAACTCTTGAAGAAATAGGCGATAAATTTGATTTAACACGCGAGCGCGTTCGTCAGATTAAAGAAAAAGCAGTGCGTCGTTTACGTCACAGTTCAAGAAGTAAGTTACTACAACAATACTTAGGTTAATATTTATTTCTTACTCATAAAAACAAAAAAAAGGTTGTCGTGATTGACAACCTTTTTTTTGTTTAGGTATAATTGAAAGCATAACCTATAAAGATTTAAATGCAATTTCAAAGGCTTTGATAGTTTTATCAATATCATCTTTGGTATGTGCTTCGCTCATAAAGCCTACTTCGTAACCCGATGGGCCGATATAAACACCATTTTCGAGCAAATGATGATAGAGCGTTTTAAAATGATTCATACTATCAGGAAGTATATCTTCAGCCGATTGTATTTTATCTTTATCAGTAAATGCCAACCAAAAAATAGAACCTACACTAAAAATTTTAAAGTGGTGTTTGGTATTTTGACTTAATCCTTTTATGAGTAACTGTGTTTTTTGCTCTAAATCTTGATAAAAATTTGGTTTCAAACATTCGGTAAGTTGGGCGATACCTGCGCTCATCGCCACCGGATTACCACTTAACGTTCCAGCCTGATATACATTACCATCAGGAGATATACAACTCATAATATCTTTACTTGCAGCGTAAGCCCCAACTGGAAAACCACCACCAATGATTTTACCATAAGTAATAATGTCGGGTTTAATTTGATAATAACCAGCTGCGCCTGTAAATCCAATCCTAAAGCCATTAATTACCTCGTCAAATAACAATAAGGTTTTGTTTGCAGTACAAATGTCTCGTAAAAATTGTAGATAACTTTTATCTTGTATTAATAAGCCATTGTTAGCAGGAATAGGTTCTATAATAACACACGCAATTTGATTTTTGAATTGTTCAAAGGCTTGCTCAACCGCCGATTTATTATTAAGCGAAACCACGATAGTTTCATTTACAAAACTTAATGGTACACCTGCCGAAGAAGTTTCACCAAAGGTTACAAGACCTGAACCTGCCTTTACAAGTAGTGAGTCGGAATGACCATGGTAACAGCCCTCAAATTTTAAAATTTTAGTTCTGCCCGTATAACCTCTAGCTAGGCGAATTGCACTCATTACCGCTTCAGTACCACTACTCACAAAACGTATTTTTTCTATGTAAGGATTGTTAGAGATAATTAATTCCGCCAACTCATTTTCTAAACGGGTAGGTGCTCCAAATGAAGTTCCATTTCGCATCGTTTTTTCAACTGCATTTAAAACTTTTTCATTGGCGTGCCCTAAAATTAAAGGCCCCCAGCTTCCACAATAATCTATGTACTCATTTCCATCGGCATCCCAAATACGAGAACCTTTTCCTCTTTCAATAAATACAGGAGTTCCACCTACGCTTCTAAAGGCACGTACAGGAGAATTTACTCCGCCCGGAAAATAGGTTTTAGCACGCTCAAATAACTGAGTTGATTGTTGATTTTTCATCACTATTAAAATTTTTGCAAAGTTATAGATTAGATTGTTTTAACCCTCATTTCGCAATAGAAAAATGTGTGATTTTAATTATATTCTCTAATGCTTTGGATTAGAGCAGAATTGTAAGTGTAAGCTCCCCATTTTAAGTACAACTTTGGAAAAGGCTTTTAACATGTTTTGAAAAGAAAGCAGTAATCAAATAACTACCGCCTCCGTCCATTCGTTGTTTTATGAAGTCGAGTTTGTTAGTGTCATATTTTTAGGAACTTACAGATGAGCATATTAGAAAAATCATCATAAAGAAATTACTATAAAATATAGCAAATTGATTCTATTATATGTAGCTAAGTGCTTAATTTAATATCTTTATAGCATGAAAACGATGATGACGAAAAAAACAATAGAAATTATAACAGCGAAAAACTATACTAAACTTAAACTACCTCTTTTCAATAGTGGTATTAACGCAGGTTTTCCAAGTCCTGCCGAAGACTTTATAGACAGAGAAATTGATCTAAATAAAGAATTAATTAAAAATCCAGCTTCAACATTTTATGGACGTGTAAACGGCGATTCATTAAAAGACTTAGGAATATGTCATGGTGATTTGATGATTATTGATAGAGGCATTAAACCTAAAACAGGTAAAATTGCCGTTTGCTACATTGACGGTGAATTTACCGTTAAGATTATACAAATAGAAGATAAAACAAAAACAATATGGCTAATACCCGCTAATTCAAAATATCAGCCAATAAAAGTAACCACCGAAAATGATTTTATTATTTGGGGAATAGTTAAGAATGTAATAAAGAACTTCTAGGATGTATGCGCTTATTGATTGTAATAATTTTTATGCCAGCTGTGAACGTGTTTTTAATCCATCACTTAATAATAAACCTATCGTTGTATTATCTAACAATGATGGCTGTGTAATTGCCCGTAGCAACGAAGCTAAAGAATTAGGTATCCCGATGGGAGCAGTTGCATATCAATTTAAAGAGGAGTTTATAAAGTATCACGTCCATGTATTTTCTTCTAACTACGCATTATATGGCGATATGAGTAATAGAGTAATGAGTATCTTAGGAAAATACAACTCCGAAATAGAAGTGTACAGTATTGATGAAGCATTCTTAAAATTTAAAGGTTTTGAAAAATTTAACCTATCAGAAATAGGTTACACTATGCGCACCGATGTTCTCAAAAGCACAGGTATACCAATAAGTATTGGCTTTGCCCCTACAAAAGCCTTAGCTAAAGTTGCCAATAAGATAGCTAAAAAATTTCCGGATAAAACACATAGTGTGTATATCATTGATACAGAAGAAAAACGAATAAAAGCCCTAAAATGGACTAAAATAGAGGACGTATGGGGAATTGGCAGACAACACAGCAACCGATTAAATCGTATAGGCATAAAAACAGCTTTTGATTTTTGTAACTTATCTGAATTATGGGTAAAAAAAAACATGAGTATTGTGGGGACAAGACTACAGTACGAACTAAAGGGTACATCCGTTTTAGATTTAGAAGATATACAACCTAAAAAAAACATTGCTACAACTCGTTCATTTGAACGCAATTATACCCAACTAGAAGACATAAAAGAACGCGTAGCCACATTTGCCACTACTTGCGCACATAAGTTACGAAAACAAAAAAGCTGTTGTAAAACTTTATTAGTTTTTATTCACACGAACGGGCATCGTTCTGAACTACCACAATACAATAAAAATATCGTAATAAAACTACCCTTTGCTAGTAATTCGAGTATTGTATTGGTAGAATATGCCATTAAAGGATTAATTCATATCTTTAAGCAAGGTTATCAGTATAAAAAAGCGGGAGTAATAGTTATGGATTTTGTACCTGAAGATAATATGCAAACTACCTTATTTCAATCTCCTATCCTTAAACATAAACAACTGATGATTACTATGGATAGAATTAATAATACCATTGGTCAAGAAAAATTAAAATTGGCTTGTCAGGATATAAACAGAACTTGGAAGATGCGACAAGAAAAATTATCGCCACGTTACACCACACAATTAACCGAAATTATAACTATTAATACATAAAAAAAATGTGTTTTCATAGTAAACAAACCAAGAAAGCCTTAGAGGTCACAAATAGATTTAATGCTCAAATTGATAAACCAGAACTGTTTAATGAAACAGCCTTTTATAATGCGTTTACCTATCCTCACACTCCTGTTATAATTGACAAACATCCACATAAGATTCAAGAATTTTATTGGGGACTAATTCCCAAATGGAGTAATGATGAAGACATACGCGCCTATACTTTAAATGCAAGAATAGAAACCATAAAAGAAAAACCGTCTTTTAAAAATAATCTCTCCAATCGTTGTTTAATTATTATCAATGGTTTTTATGAGTGGCAATGGCAAGATAAAACAGGAAAAAAGAAGAAAAAATTTGAACTAGGAATTCTAAATAATGAACCGTTCACACTTGCAGGTTTATATAGCGAATGGCTAAACAAACAAACTGGAGAAGTAAAAAGCACCTACACAATAGTTACCACAAAAGCACAAGGAATTATGAGGGAGATTCATAATAGTAAATTTCGTATGCCTATTTCATTAACAAAGGAAAGAGAACAAGATTGGTTGAATGGTGTAGAAATTATGGACTTTAAAAATGATACTGTTGAAATAATAGCCTCAAGTATAGATGCTTAATAGCTTATTTTACTATAACAACAAGAAGTAACTTTGCAAAAAGACGTTAAAGAAACATTAACTTAGCTATTAAAATATCACTATGGAGGAAGATTATATTTCAATTAACAAAACCCTTTGGAATAAGAAAACAGAAGTACATGTACAATCAGAATTTTACGATGTAAATAGTTTTTTAAATGGTAAAAGTTCTCTAAATGATATAGAGTTAAACTTACTGGGTGATATAAAGGGCAAAACAATATTGCATTTGCAATGTCACTTTGGGCAAGATAGCATTTCATTAAGTAGATTAGGTGCAGAAGTTACAGGAGTTGATTTTTCGGATACAGCTATTGAGATGGCACAACAATACGCACATAAAACAGAAGCCAACACACAATTTATATGTTGCAATGTGTATGATTTACCACAACACCTAAATAAACAATTCGACATTGTATATACAAGTTATGGTACTATAGGCTGGTTACCCAACTTAGAAAAATGGGCTCAGGTTATTTCTCACTTCCTAAAACCTAAGGGTCAATTTGTTTTTGTAGAATTTCATCCTGTAGTGTGGATATTTGATAATGATTTTAAATTTATAGAATATAATTATTTTAAATCGCTACCCATTATCGAAACAGAAACTGGCACTTATGCTGATAAATCAGCAAACGTGTCAAAAACGTCCGTATCGTGGAATCACAGTTTAAGTGAAGTACTTAACAGCCTAATAAAACAAAAGTTAGAAATCAACTCGTTTGAAGAATATGATTATTCTCCCTACAACTGTTTTAATAACACCATTGAATACGAAGCAAATAAATTTAGAATTCAACATCTAGAAAATAAAATACCCATGCTATTTTCGGTGGTAGCTACTAAAAAAAATTACTGAACCACCCTTTTTAAAAAGAAAGTACCAAAAGGAATAAGCGATAACAGAAAAGCCATACATGCTTTTTTAAACGATAATTTCACCTTAAAAAACATAGCTGCTAATAAAATCATAAAAGCTACAAACAGTAAACCATGTACAGAACCAACCGGACGAACATACTCTGGAGTATTATAAAAATATTTTAAAGGCATAGCAAAAAACAATAATACTAAATAGCTATAACCTTCTATTTTACCTAATATTAAAAACCATTTGGTGATGACAGAATTTTGCATAATTTAAACTAATGTATTAGTAATACGAGATAACAAATGTACAATTATAATGCGAGATGATTTGATTTTATTTCATTTCCAAAAAACAAAGTTGCTTGTTTATCAAACATCTCAGTACTATCCGTAGTATAAAATGTAACATGACTTGATTTCGAAATTCTACTTTCCATATCAGTATGACGACTCAAATATTCCTGAAAACTATGCGCTACAATATGTCCTTGTGTAAGTACATCTACATTGGCAGGTAAATACTTTTCAATTACAGGAAGTAATAAGGGATAATGCGTACATGCTAAAATAATCGTATCAATATGGCGCGACTGTGCAAACAACTGCTGAATATGTTTTTGCACAAAATAATCTGTGCCTACTCCACTTATTTCATGGTTTTCTATCAATGGTACCCACATGGGACAAGCCTCCTGAAAAACTTGTAGTTGCGGAAAAAATTTTTGGATTTCAATAATATACGATTCAGAAGTTACGGTTCCATTAGTAGCAAAAACGCCCACATGCCCTGTTTTGGTGTAATTTCCAATAACCTCAGTAGTAGGTCGTATAACACCAAGCACACGTTTATGCGTGTCAATATTTGGTAAGTCTTTTTGTTGTATGGTTCTAAGAGCCTTAGCCGATGCTGTATTACAAGCTAATATTATAATCTCACATCCCATGTCAAACAACTGTTTTACACATTGTAACGTATATTCATATACTGTTTCAAATGAACGATTGCCATAAGGGGCGCGAGCATTATCACCCAAATACACAAAATCGTACTGAGGTAATTGTTTTGTTAATTCTTTTAATACAGTTAAACCACCGTATCCCGAATCAAAAACTCCAATAGGCGAATATGAATTTTGATTTATCAAATTTCTCTAATATTGTTCTGATTCGTTTGGAAAATCTTTACTTTTCACATCATTAATATATTGTGTAAAGGCCTGATTCATACTTTCATATAAATTCAAATAACGACGTAAAAAACGTGGACTAAATTCATGAGTCATACCAAGCATATCATGCGTTACCAAAACTTGTCCATCTACGCCACTTCCAGCTCCAATACCAATGACTGGAATAGAGATGCTTTGCGCTACTTTCTCGGCCAGTTTTGCTGGAATTTTTTCAAGTACTAATGCAAAACAACCGCTTTCTTCTAATATTTTAGCATCTTCTATAAGTCGTTTTGCCTCTTCTTCTTCTTTAGCTCTCACGGTGTAAGTACCAAATTTATAAATAGATTGTGGGGTTAAGCCTAAGTGTCCCATCACTGGAATACCTGCTGATAAAATACGTTCTATCGAATCTTTTATTTCTTTTCCACCTTCTAGTTTTACAGCATGTGCCCCACTTTCTTTCATAATTCGAATAGCAGAAGTTAGGGCTTCTTTTGAATTTCCTTGATAAGAACCAAAAGGCAAATCTACAACTACCAAAGCTCTATCAATAGCTCTTATAACCGAAGAAGCATGATAAATCATCTGTTCAAGTGTAATAGGCAAAGTGGTTTCATGTCCAGCCATCACATTACTTGCGCTATCGCCTACTAATATCACATCAATACCCGCATGGTCAATAATCTTAGCCATAGTGTAATCGTACGCCGTAAGCATAGCAATTTTCTCCCCACGACGTTTCATTTCTTGAAGCTGGTGAGTTGTAACTTTCTTAATTTCTTTATGAACAGACATAGCTTTATGATAATGTTTCGGTAAAATTACTGAAATTATTTGGAGTTCTCTTAAAAATGGTAACTTTACACTCTTATTAAATGTGATTAGAAAATGAAGCGTAGTATATTATATATTTGTTTTGCAACAGTGGCTCTTTTTTCTTGTAAAAACGACCTAGATGTATTAGCTCCTGGCGAAGAAACTATTTCAGTATATGGAATACTTAATCCTAACCAAGCTGTTCAATATATAAGAATAAACAAAGTGTTTATTACAGAAGGAGATGCCGTGATAGCCGCTCAAGACCAAAACACCATTAATTACGGACCAGGTGAACTTAAAGTAACACTTCAGCGTTTTATGAATGGAAGTACTACACCAACCTTAACAACCGTAGGAAATGCAACTAAAAAAGAAATTGTATTAACTGAAACGGTTATAACAACCGCAAACGGAACTTTTAATGTTGGACAACGCCTATGGCAAACTACCGACAAACTTTATAATACTGGTGAATATAAATTAACCATTACTAATTTAAGTTCAGGAAAAGAATACACCTCTCAAACTACTATGGTGGATAGCGTTAAATCGTACCCTGCTATGCCATTTATTTATGTTTCTGCACCAGCTCCAAATCATTACCCAGTACATTGTGGTACCGGAAATGGTGCATATACTCCTCCAACGGCAAGTATTCAAACTTTTTCTGTAGCTTATATTAATTATTCTACTGTTAATTCTAATCAATCAATACGTTTTCGTTCTGTAGCCAATGCTAAACTCTATAAAGTTGTAATGAGATTCCATTATATCGATACCTTGGCAGATGGTTCGTATGGAGGAAGAAAATACGTGGATATGAATTTCAGCGATCAAATTTCTAATACCCTTACAGGTGGTGAAGAAATGATGGTAAAGTTTAACGCCTCCGAATTTTATGCAAATATTGCTTCAGAAATCCCAAAACAAGCAACAGGTGCAGTTAAAAACAGAACAGCTCATTATATGGAATATATCATTTCAGCATGTGGCGAAAGTTTACAAACCTTTTTACAAGTTAATCAACCATCAAACACTATTGCTCAGGATAAACCCAATTATTCAAATATTAAAGGTGGTGTTGGCGTATTTGGTTCTATTTCTAGTACCTCTATTAGTAAAGAATTATGGTATGATTTTATTGATAAAATTGCTGACGATCCAAGCACAAGTTCATTACAATTTAATAAAAATAGAGCCTTTATATGTCCTTAAAACATGACAATTAATTCCTTAGAAACCGCCTGAAAATGACATATTTTAGGCGGTTTTTTGTTATTTATGACACTATGACATAATAATAATTAAAACCTGGACTTGGCATAATGCTTGACTATATTTGTGCGTAACTAACATTAAAAAAACTAAAAACAATATAATTATGGGAAAAATAATAGGAATAGACTTAGGAACTACTAATAGCTGTGTAGCAGTGATGGAAGGTAACGAAGCAGTAGTAATCGCAAACAACGAAGGAAAAAGAACAACACCATCTGTTGTAGCCTTTGTAGAAGGTGGAGAAAGAAAGGTAGGAGATCCAGCTAAACGACAAGCAATTACAAATCCTAAAAAAACAATCTACTCAATAAAACGTTTCATGGGATCTTCTTATGATGAATCTCAAAAAGAAATATCTCGTGTACCTTATGAAGTAGTAAAAGGTGATAATAACACTCCTCGAGTTCAAATTGATGACCGCAAATACACTCCACAAGAAATCTCAGCTGTTATACTTCAGAAAATGAAAAAAACTGCCGAAGATTTCTTAGGAACAACTGTAGATGAAGACGTTATCACAGTGCCTGCATACTTTAACGATGCCCAACGTCAAGCTACCAAAGAAGCTGGAGAGATTGCAGGTTTAAAAGTAAAACGTATCATCAACGAACCTACGGCTGCAGCTCTTGCTTATGGTATGGACAAGAAAGGAAAAGATATGAAAATTGTGGTGTTTGACTGTGGTGGTGGTACACACGACGTGTCGGTTCTTGAGTTGGGTGATGGTGTATTTGAAGTAAAATCTACTGACGGTGATACTCACTTAGGTGGTGATGACTTTGATCAAGTTATTATTGACTGGTTAGCGGATGAATTTAAGAAAGATGAAGGTGTAGATTTAAGACAAGACCCAATGGCTTTACAACGTTTGAAGGAAGCTGCTGAAAAAGCAAAAGTTGAATTATCAAGCACAACTGCTTCTGAAATTAATTTACCATACATCTTCCCAGTAAATGGAATTCCAAAACATTTAGTAAAATCATTAACCCGTGCTAAATTCGAACAATTATCAGATAGCTTAATTCAACGTACCATCGAGCCATGTAAATCAGCTTTAAAAAATGCAGGTTTATCAACTTCTGATATTGATGAGATTATTTTAGTAGGAGGTTCAACACGTATTCCAGCAATTCAGAATGCCGTTGAAAAATTCTTTGGAAAAACACCGAGTAAAGGTGTAAATCCAGACGAAGTAGTTGCGTTAGGAGCTGCAATACAAGGTGGTGTATTAACAGGAGAAGTAAAAGATGTATTATTATTAGATGTTACACCATTATCATTAGGTATTGAAACTTATGGAGGAGTATTTACTAAATTAATTGAAGCAAATACAACTATACCTAGTAAAAAAACAGAAACATTCTCTACTGCAAGCGATAACCAACCAAGTGTACAATTACACGTATTACAAGGCGAGCGTCCGATGGCTAAAGATAATCGTACTATTGGTCAATTTAACTTAGATGGTATTATGCCAGCACCACGTGGTGTTCCACAAATCGAAGTAACATTTGATATTGATGCGAATGGTATTTTAAATGTATCAGCTAAGGATAAAGCAACAGGTAAAGCACAAAATATACGTATCGAAGCTTCTTCTGGATTAAGTAAAGAAGAAATAGAAAAAATGAAACGCGAAGCTGAAGCAAATGCCGATGCAGATAAGAAAGCTAAAGAAGAAATTGAAAAATTAAATGCTGCAGACGCATTAATTTTCCAATCTGAGAAACAATTAAAAGAATACGGTGATAAAATTCCTGCTGAGAAAAAATCAAACATCGAGAATGCTTTAAATACTTTAAAAACAGCACATGCTGCAAAAGATTTAGCTAATATTGACTCGGCAACATCGACGCTTAATGCAGCTTGGGAAGCCGCATCACAAGAAATGTATGCTGCAATGAATGCACAACAACAAGGCGGCAATACTGCTGATGTAAATGCCAATGCAGGAGCAAATGGCGATAAAAGTGAAAATGTAACGGATGTTGATTACGAAGAAGTAAAATAAAACACCATACTTTTTAATACATAATAAACAAAGGAGGTAGAAATTAAATTCTACCTCCTTTATATTTTTTATACAAATCTATAATTTAATAATCTCAGTCAAGTGTTCTAAGCTCACCTCCTCTTGAGTTCCAGTATTCATATTTTTTAACATAATGGTGTTCTTAGACATTTCATTACTGCCAACAACTCCAACAAATGGAATTTGTTTTTTATCGGCATATTCGAACTGTTTAGAAATTTTCTTTACTACATCTGGATATAACTCTGCATGTATTCCTAATGTTCTTAATTGAGATACTAATTTTAAACAATGTAATTGTTCTACCTCACCAAAATAAGCTAAAAGTATCGTTGTTGAAGAAGATTTATTCACTTCCTTAGGAAATAATTGTAGCTCTTCCATCACATCATAAATTCTATCAACACCAAATGAAATTCCTACGCCCGACAAGCCTTTTAATCCAAAAATACCCGTTAAATCATCATATCGTCCACCGCCTAAAATACTAGGCGTAAATGTTCCGGCATCAGCCTTAGCTTCAAAAATAGTGCCTGTATAATAGTTTAAGCCACGCGCCAATGTAATATCCAACTCTATTTTAACATGTTTAATGGTTAACATATTAAGATTGTTAAGCAAAAATTCAATTTCTTCAATTCCTTTTCTTCCGATTTCACTTTGATTCAAAAATTGTTTTAAGACATTTACTTTTTCTGAATTACTTCCTGACAAATCAATTAGAGGTTCCAAAGATTTTATCGCTTCATTAGTTATTCCCTTTTCAATCAACTCTTTTATAACACCTTCTTTTCCTATTTTATCTAATTTATCAATAGCAACAGTAATATCAATAATTTTATCTGTAGCATTTAAAACCTCAGCTATACCACTTAAAATCTTTCGGTTATTAAATTTAATACGTACTGGAATTTGCAACTCAGAAAAAGATTTATCCATCATGGCTATTAACTCTAATTCATTTATTAAAGAGTTAGAACCAATAACATCTGCATCACATTGATAAAATTCTCGATAACGCCCTTTTTGAGGTTTGTCAGCTCTCCACACCGGTTGAATTTGACAGCGTTTAAAAGGATAAGTTAGCTGGTGGTGATTCATCACCACATAACGTGCAAATGGTACCGTTAAATCATATCTAAGTGCTTTTTCAGTAAGCATCTCAGAGTTATACGATTTCTCAAGAGAAAAATTAAACTCGCGTTTAAGTAATTCTTTTTTGTCTTCTTTGCTTTCGTGAATACGAGAATTCAGAATTTTAAAAATTAATTGATCGCCTTCTTCTCCATATTTACCCGTCAATGTTGTAATATTTTCCATACTCGGTGTTTCAATTGGCATAAATCCAAATAACTGGAAATTAGTTTTAAGTATGTTAAAAATATATTGGCGCTTTTGCATCTCTGCAGGACCGAAATCCCTAGTACCTCTTGGAATAGATGGTTTCATTTACTGAAAATATTAAAGATTAGCAATTCTAAAATTTAGGGTAAAAATAAACATTTTAAACTGTATAAATACAAGGTATAAAATTCAATAATAAATTAACCAATTTTACTCCAATTACCTTTGGTTTTCCCTTGTAATTTTAGTTGATGAATCAAAATTTGATTTTCCTCGTTCATTAAATTAGGATCTTCGTTTAAGATAGTTTGAGCGGCAGTACGTGCCATTTGTAGTATTTGTGCGTCGTTTGCTAAGTCGGCAATCTTTAAATCTATTACACCACTTTGTTGGGTTCCATCTAAATCACCTGGTCCTCTTAATTTCAAATCTACTTCGCTTATCTCAAAACCATCATTGGTGCGCACCATGGTTTCCATACGCAATTTACTATCCTCACTAAGTTTATAGGAAGTCATTAAAATGCAATATGATTTATCGGCTCCTCGTCCTACCCTACCCCTTAACTGATGTAATTGAGATAAGCCAAATCGTTCGGCACTTTCTATTACCATTACACTAGCATTTGGAATATTTACACCTACTTCAATAACCGTGGTAGCAACCATAATTTGAGTTTCACGCTTAATAAAACGCTGCATTTCAAATTCTTTTTGTTGTGGTGTTAATTTCCCATGCACAATACTAATCTGAAATTGTGGTGGAGGAAAATCTCGTATTAACTCATCAAAACCATTTTGTAAGTTCTGATAATCCATTTTCTCACTTTCCTGAATTAATGGAAACACCACATACACCTGACGCCCTAATGCAATTTGCTCTTTCATAAAACCAATTAATCGTAAGCGTTGATTCTCTTTAAGGTGCATGGTGGTAATTGGTTTTCTTCCTGGTGGTAATTCATCAATTAACGAGGTATCTAAATCGCCATATAAAGTCATAGCTAAAGTGCGTGGTATTGGCGTTGCTGTCATAATTAATACATGGGGCGGTTGTGTGTTTTTTTTATGAAGCTTAGCGCGTTGTGCCACACCAAAACGATGTTGCTCATCAATCACCACCAAACCTAATTGATTAAACTGAACAGAATCTTCAATTAAAGCATGAGTTCCAATTAATATATTAATGTTACCATTTTGTAATTTCTCTAAAATCTCTCGTCTTTCTTTAGTTTTAGTAGAACCTGTCAATAAAGAAACAGACAAACCCAATGGTTTTACCAAGTTTGAAATAGTTTCGTAATGTTGTTTGGCCAAGATCTCGGTTGGTGCCATTAAACATGTTTGATGATTATTATCAATTGCTAATAACATGCTTAGTAAAGCTACCAACGTTTTACCACTACCTACATCTCCTTGCACTAAGCGGCTCATTTGTTTTCCTGAACATATATCTGCTCGAATCTCTTTTACTACACGTTTTTGGGCATTTGTTAATTCAAATGGAAGATAATGTGCGTAAAACGTATTAAATACCTCTCCAACTTTATTAAACACTATCCCTTGCGTAATATGCCGCCTCACTAAATTACTTCGTAATAACCGTAATTGCACATAAAACAATTCTTCAAATTTCAATCTAAATTTTGCTTTTTCAAGCATTAATCTTGAATCTGGAAAATGTACCTGTTTTAACGCATCTATTTTTGGCAATAAATTGAAATCCGAAAGTAGAGTTGGCGTAAGTGTTTCTATAATAGCTTGTGGAGTTAATTGTGAATTTAGAACACGTTGGCATTTTCTTATGCCTTCAGAATCTAATCCTCTTCCTTTTAGTTTTTCTGTACTATAATACACTGCTTGAAAAGCAGATTGGTGAACTAAAAACTCATCCGTTACTTTATTAACCTCTGGATGTGCCATATTAAAACGCCCCATAAAT
>JADLER010000141.1 GCA_020846025.1 Bacteroidia bacterium
CAAAGATGAGTGAATACACTGAATCAATAAAATTAAAATGTGGGCAATTTAAAATTGACTTTGTTGAAGCAGATATTAATTTAGGATTCGACCTTGTGCTTCATACATACTTAGCCAAACGAATGGCTATATTGAAATAAATTGTGTCATTCTTTTGAACTTATTTCTACCACTTCATTCACTTTAGCTGCTACTTTTTGCGTATTAATATTTGCACCTTCTTCTTGGATTATTAACTCACCATCTGGATTAAAAATACTAATGATGTTAGAGTGAGAAAAATCTACTGGTGATATTTTTTTGTACTTCATAGAAAGTACATTTGCAAATTCTTGAGTTGCTTCTTCGTTACTTCTTAAAAATACCCAATGTGATTTATCCATTCCGCCAGTATTAGCAAATTCTTTTAATCGCTGAGGTGTATCTACTTCAGGGTCAATCGACACAAGTACCAATGATATTTTGTCTAAGTTTTTTTCAAGAATAGATTTTTCAATCCGTTTCATGTCTGCTACTAAAATAGGACAGGCTGTTTTACAACTTGTGTAAATCATGACTACTACTAATGTTTTACCTCTTAAATCATTTAGTTTTAATGTTGTTCCATTTTGATTTTGCCAATCGGAAGTTAGATGAAATATCGAATCAGCAGGTAACTCTTTTACAACTTTGTCAGTTTTTTGATGGCATGAAACTAGTGTTAGTAGTGAGAAAATGAAAATGATAATTCGTTTCATAGAATAGTTTTTTAATGATTAATATCTTTTGCACATCTAAACCCTAAATTGTTTACAGTGTAATTAGCTTTTAAACTTGTTCTTAATCCAAACCTCATAAAAGCCGCATAATTTAAAACATCTGTAGCACTAGTAGCCCCTGCAGCACAAACTAAATTTTTATCGCCATATTCTCCAGCTCTTGATTCACCCGATACAAGTACTGAATTAAAATCATCTGTCCATTCCCAAACCAAATCAAACATATTATAAACTCCCCAATAATTAGCAGGCGATTGTTTTACAGGATTTAATTGTCTGTTTTTTTCTAGGTATAGATTCACAATGTTATCAGAGTAAGATTTTTT
The DNA here is from genome assembly GCA_020846025.1 of Bacteroidia bacterium. GTDB lineage: Bacteria > Bacteroidota > Bacteroidia > B-17B0 > Aurantibacillaceae > UBA4416. The sequence continues at coordinate 1,085 of JADLER010000141.1, forward strand.
GGAACGAGCATTAGATGTGTCTGTATCGGCCATAGCCACAAATTCCCATTCATCGAGGGTTGGTAATCGTTTACCAACTGCTTTGGCATAGGCCTTAGCTGCATACCAAGACACATTACAAATGGCTGCTTGGGGATTACTATTTACAGGTAACGTGGTGTCGTTTACCCAATGTTTTAAATAGTTACCATCTTCAAAAATCTTTTTAATTTGCGAACGACGCCATTGAGGATTTGCTTTTACAAATAATAAATAATCTTGGTTAGTTACTGGATGTTCGTCAATTAAAAATGAGTCAACTTTAACTAATGAATCGTTAGAACTATAAAACGGTAAGTACATCCCACCTGTAATTGTAAGCATGTTTACATCTGTTTTTATAGGTATTATCTCATTTTGATTTGATTGAGGTGTAACAAAAGATAATGGCTCTTGTTTATTACAAGAGCCAATACTTACCATTAAGCTTATTAAAATACTAAAATTGACTATATAATTACGTTTCAATGTTTTGTCGTTAAAATCCACCTTTTTTATATACTTTAGGATTTTCCTCGCCAACAACCTTTAATTGACCTAAACAACCCTTATTAAAAGTACGTGATAATGAGTGATCAACAATGTTATATACGCCAGGTACTTCAACTTTAAACTCAACTATGGCCGATCCTCCGGCAGGAACAATGGTTGTTTGAATATTATGTGAAACAGTAGAGCCACCTTCTAAATATACATTGTCGAAAATTTCACCTATGACATGGAATGAAGACACTAAATTTGGTCCACCATTTCCCACAAAAAATCTAACTGTTTCTCCTACTTTAGCTTCTAAAACATTTTGTCCAAGCATAGATCCTTTTTTACCATTAAATAAAACATAGTCTGGATTTTCAGCTACAGCTTTATCGTTATCAAATTCTAACACATCTGATTTACCAGCTTTAGTATAAAATTCTCCTTGCATTACATAGTATTCACGATCAACTTTTTTAAGACCTCCAGCTGGCTCAACTAATATTAATCCATACATACCATTACCAATATGCATAGGAACAGGAGGCGCAGCACAGTGATATACATATAAACCAGGGTTTAATGCTTTAAATGTAAACACTGCTTCTTTTCCAGGTGATGCAAAAGTAGGCTCTGCACCTCCACCTGGTCCGTTTACAGCATGTAAATCAATATTATGTGGCATAATACTATTCTCAGCATTTTTTAAGTGTAATTCTACTTCGTCACCTTCACGCACACGAATAAAGCTTCCCGGAACGGTATTATTAAATGTCCAAAAAGTGTATTTTTTTCCATCAGCAATTTCAGCTTCAATTTCTGTAGTTTCTAAATTTACAATTAATTTTTTAGGTTTTCTATCTCCAACAGGAGCAGGAACATTAGGAGCTCCAGTAACTTGTGCTACTTCAGGTTGGCCTTCAGCAACCATATCAATAGCAGATGTTGATGTAGCTTTTTGTTCAGAAGATTTTTGGTTTTCGTTTTTTGCTTTGTCAGCTGTTGAACCGCTGTTACAAGCGCTAAGCACAAGTGCAATGACTATGCTAGTTATGGTTATTCTACTTTTCATAATACTATTTATTTATGAGTTTTTATTTAATGGATTATTTATGAAGATAAAGAACAATTAATTTCAGAACAAAGGTAAATACTATTTGATAGATAAGCTACGATTATACATGATGTTACTCAATGAAAATAAGAAAATAATATGATTTTAATTAGATAAATTACTTATCTACGTCAGTTACACCTCCAGAAATGATGAATTTCATAGCATCTCCACCGTCAGCGTTTATAGGTGTTATTTGCTCTTTTGGCGCTATTACAAGCCTTCCAGAGAATGAGTAAGAGTAGGGAAGATACACTGCATATTTATCTTTAATTCCCCAATCCGATAAATCTTCTTGAGTTATAAATCCAACTTCTTGTATATTGGCTTGCGGATTTGTAAGTACTAAAACAGGTTTATTAAAACTTTTTTTATTACCCATAAAAGCATTCATAAAATCTTTTATTGGAGAATAAATATGACGAATTACAGGAGCCTGTTCTATTTTTTCTTCAAAAAATTCAAATAACCTTTTGAATATGAATGATGAGGCTAATAAGCCTATTAATGCGATGAATACAACTAAACTTACTAATGAAATAATTGTATCTAAGAACGGTAATTTCGTAAATCTAACAAAAGAGAAGAGGTCTTCAAATATGAAAAAGATTTTTATTAATACCATTAAGGTTAAACCAATAGGAATACACAATACCAAGCCTTGAAGAAAATATTTTAAGAACTTATTCATCAATTATACTAGGATTGTATATTATTGTTTCCAGTTTATTTGGTATAATTTATAATTTGAATATTTGTAGATATATGTTGCTGTATTTTCAAACCCAGTTTCTTTATCAGGTTGATAAAATCTAAACCCTGTATATACTCCTGTTGTTTCGTAATTATCTAAATTATTAAAAAAATCAGGACCAATAGTTTTTAGATGTTCTAAATAATACGTTGCAATGTCATATCCTAAAAAATAATAATCGCTTGGATCTGTACCGTATATAGATTGATAATATTTTGTTAGTCGTATAGTTGCGCTATCTTGGTAGTTTAAGTGATTAGAAGTGGCAAAATGAAATTGAAGGTTGTTTAAATATTCTTGGTCTAAATTATCAATATTTGTGGTTGATTGAAATCCCATTAGTACAATATCTTTTTTATCTGAAAAAATATGTAATTGTGTAATAAAATCTTGTAAAAACACTTGATTGTTTGTAAACATCACAATAATATTTTTCTTTCCTGGCATATAAGCGGCTTTTACACCAGCAATGCCTTTAACTTCGATAGCTGAGTCTTTTAAATTAATATGTTTTTTTTGAAGTGCATTATTATACTCGGCTTTAAACGTTTTGGTGTATGCTATATCTTTTGCAGTTGTGTTTACAATAATAACTTTACTATTAAGAAAAGAATCGAGCGTAAAGTCAGCTAAAGACTCTATAAGTGTATATGTTGAAGGCGTTATTTTACTAGCATTAGGACTCTCGAACAGAATTTTATTTTGTTGTACAACTGGAGATATAATTGGAATTTGGTATTGCTTAGCATGTTTAGCTACAATTTTAAACATACCCGCATAAAGTGGACCAAATACGGCGTCGAGTTTTTTAAATTCATTGCTTTTACAAATCGCTTCAATTTTTGAAGTGTCTCTATCATCGGTATCATACAATCTTATAGTAACTTCAAAATTGGCATTATTTAATGAGTCCACCGCTTTTTTAAACCCTGTATAAAAATCTAATGATAAATCTTGAGCAAATGGGAATTTTCCATTAGTTTTAACCAATTCATCAATATTAATTGATTCGCTTTCTGCTAATTTAAAAGGAAGTAATAAGCCTATTACATACGATGTTTTTTTAGGTTTATGAATGAAAGGCTCCAGTTTAATTTCCTGTTTTGGTGCTTGGGTTGTTTTTATAGGTTGAGTAGTTATTGCATGTGTTGTTCTCTTTTTTTCGCCTACAACTATTACTTGTCCTTCTTTTATATTAGATGTAAGCCCTGCATTATATGCGGCTAGTTTTTTTTCATCAATGCCATACTTCTTAGTAATGCTATAAATAGTTTCTCCTTTTAATATTGTATGATATGCGTATTTATTCGTATCTATTTGGTTGATGTTATTTTGTTGTAATAAATGGTTATCAAATGGAATTTTTAGTTCTTGCCCTGCTCTTAATCCATCTATGGCTTCATCATTTTCGGCTAATATTGAATTTATATCCGTTTCATAAACCTTTGCAATAGCATATAAACTTTGTCCTTTTTCTACCTTATGTATATAATATTTTTTTCCATTAATGGTTTTTATTTCTGATGATTTAACTTGCGCTTGAGTATAAAGCCCAACAAACATCAGAAATGATAAAATAAGATATGACTGTTTTATAAAATTCATCTTACTATTTATAAATTATTCCCATTCAATAGTAGCAGGTGGTTTAGAGCTAATGTCATATACCACACGATTTATACCTTTTACTTTATTAATAATCTCGTTGGAAACTTTCGCTAAAAATTCATAAGGTAAATGACACCAATCGGCCGTCATTCCGTCAGTAGATGAAACCGCTCGAAGTGCAACCACTTGTTCATAGGTGCGTTCATCGCCCATTACACCTACACTTTGTATAGGCAATAAAATAACACCTGCTTGCCATACTTTATCATATAATCCTTCCGATTTTAAATTTTCAATAAATATAGAATCGGCATGTTGTAGTAATTCTACTTTTTGTGCAGTGATATCTCCTAATATACGAATAGCTAATCCTGGTCCTGGAAAAGGATGTCGTCCAATTAATGAAGCATCAATACCTAATGCTGTTCCTACACGTCTTACCTCGTCTTTAAATAAACTGCGAAGGGGTTCAACTACTTTTAGTTTCATATAATCTGGTAATCCACCTACATTGTGGTGAGATTTAATCGTTGCTGAGGGACCATTTACAGATAAACTCTCAATAACATCAGGATATATGGTACCTTGCCCTAACCATTTTGCATCACTAATTAATTTAGATTCATCATCAAATACATCAACAAAAACTTTTCCTATTGCTTTACGTTTTGCTTCTGGGTCGGTTAAGCCCTTTAGTGCTTCATAAAATCTTTGTTTGGCATTTACACCTTTTACGTTAAGTCCCATGTGTTTATATGAATCTAACACATTTTCAAATTCATTTTTGCGTAATAAACCATTGTCCACAAAGATGCAATGTAAATTAGTACCTATTGCTTTATGAAGCAAAACCGCAGCTACACTACTATCCACGCCACCTGATAATCCTAAAACTACTTTATCGTTTCCAAGTTTTTCTTTTAATTCTTTTACTGTTAAATCAATAAATGATGCAGATGTCCAGTTGCCTTTACAACCACAAATACCTTTTACAAAATTTTCGAGAAGTTTAGTACCCTCGGTAGAGTGATACACTTCTGGATGGAATTGAATACCCCAACTTTGTTCACCTTCAATGGCGTAACCAGCAATTTTTACATCGTGGGTACTACTAATTATTTTATAATTACTTGGAATTTTTACAATGGTATCACCGTGACTCATCCACACTTGTGAATTATTTGAAATATCTTTAAATAATGGGTTCTCATGATCCACAAAGTTTAAGTTAGCACGACCGTATTCTCTTGAATTTGACATGCCCACTTCACCACCATAAAAGTGTGAAAGTAATTGTGCTCCATAACAGATTCCGAGCAAAGGTAATTTACCTTTTATGTTTGATAAATCCGGATTAAGTGGTTTTTCTTGCCTTACACTATGTGGGCTACCAGATAAAATGACACCCTTTATTTGTGAAGTTATTTCAGGTATTTTGTTAAATGGGTGAATTTCGCAATATACGTTCATCTCTCGTAATCTACGCGCGATGAGTTGTGTAAATTGTGAACCAAAATCGAGAATTAAAATTTGTTCTTGCATAATAGCTAACAAAGATAGCTAATTGTTTGGTGTATTTTGGGTTAAATATTCTTATTTCTCATAAATTTTACAATGGTGTAAATTCCCAATCCTAAAACTAAAGCAATAAAAAGTAAGATAAAATAATCACCTATTTCTAAAGATGTAGTGCCCATTATATTTAAGCTGCTAATAAGTTATTTCTAACTGCAAACATTACTATTCCCGCTGTGTTTGGGATACCAAGCTTAGTCATAATATTTTTGCGATGAGTGTTCACAGTATGTGTACTTAGTTCTAATTTATCTGCTATTAATTTATTGGATAAACCTTCGGAGATTAATCGAATAATGTCTAATTCTCGATCGGTAATACCTAAGCCCTTGCAAGATACCTTATCGAGTTCATGTCGAATGATACTTTCTTCTTGTGGCGAAGCCAAATAATGTGCAATTTTTCCACATAAAAAACGCTGTCCGTTATAAGTAGCATGTAATGCTTCGATAATTTCTTCCTTGTCGCACTCTTTTAATAAATAACTTTTAATCCCACTTTCTAAAGCCATCATCATATCCGATTTATGGAGATAATCTGTAATGGCTAATATTTGTAAACGGTTAAACGTTTTAGAAATGGTTTCTAGTTGGTTCATATTTAAACCAAGGGATTGAAAGTCAAGTACTAAAACCTTTGGTTTATATTTTTTAATTGCAAGTAAAATTTCTTCAAATGCTTCATTTTCAATGTAATCAACCTCAAAATGAGCCGAATTACTTAGTAAAGTATATAAGCCCAAACGACTTAAATAGTTTTTATCAGCTATTAATACAGAAATCATTTTCTTATTTAGATTAATTTTAAACAAAAGTAAGATTTATAACTTAAACCACAAAATGATATTTATCAAATTTGAGCCGTAAAAGGACATTATGTGCTTTTGTTTAATATGGGGGGGGTGGATTGATTCTGTTAATGTGAATAGATTATTTCACAAATATTTTCTACTGCTATGCAGTAAAAATATTACAAAAAGAAATAGGATAACCGCTTAATAGGCATTAGATACAAATGTTATTTATAACTTAACTATCTGTTTATCGCTATATATTAATTATTAAGCATTACAGGCATCACAAGCATTAGTACATCTTCGGCAGGATTGTTTTTTTGAGTTGGCATAATGATACCTGCACGATTAGGAGCACTCATCTCAATAGTTATTTCATCACTTTCAAGATTAGACAACATTTCGAGTACAAATTTTGAGTTAAAACCTATCTCCATGTCTTCGCCTATATAGGTACACACAAGTGTTTCGTGTCCTTCGTTCGCAAAATCTAAATCTTCTGCTGATATGGTTAATTGACTTCCAGCTATTTTAATACGAATTTGATGTGTGGCTTTGCTTGCAAATACACTCACTCGACGAATAGCTCCCAAAAACGAAGCACGATCAACGGTTAGTTTGTTAGGATTTTGTTTTGGAATTACAGCTTCATAGTTGGGGTATTTGCCATCAATTAAGCGACACACTAAGTTTATTTGACTAAAATTAAAATAAGCGTTTGTTTTATTAAATTCTACTTTTACTGCATCATCAATTCCAAGTAATAAGTTTTTTAAAACATTAAGTGGTTTTTTTGGCATAATAAAAGATGCAGAAGCACCAGCTTTAGCATCGTGGCGTGTGTAACGCACTAGTTTATGAGCATCGGTTGCAACAAAAATTGAGTTGTCTTCGCTAAATTGGCAATACACTCCACTCATCACTGGTCTTAAATCATCATTACCTGTTGCGAAAATGGTTTTATTAATGGCATTAGCTAAAACATCACTTTTTATAATAACAGATGTAGCTGATTCTACTTTTGGTAATTTTGGGTATTCTTCGCCATTGTGCCCTGTTAAGGTATAATCTCCAGTTTCGGTTTTAAGTTTAGCACTAAATTTTTTCTTGTCAATAATAAATGAAACAGGTTGTTCAGGCAAATTACTTAATGCTTCAAGTAAAGTTTTTGCTGGTATAGCAATATTACCATTTTCTGATGCTTCTACTTTTAGGGTAGTAGTAATGGTTGTTTCCATATCACTAGCCACTAATGTGAGGTTGTTGTCTTTTAAGTCAAATAAAAAACAATCTAAAATGGGAATTGTATTACTTGTGTTTAAAACGCCGCTGATAGATTTTAGGTGTTTTAATAAGGCTGATGAAGAAACAACAAAATTCATATATGATAAAAATTTAAATTTATACTAAACAGTCAAATTTAACCATAATAGAAATGGATAAAGGAATGAAAAGAAGTGTAGTTATACACTATTTTTTAACAGCAATTTATTTAAGTGGAAGAAAGTAGTCGTACGTTTGCAGAATTTTACCGAACACATAAAATTGAGCAATTCCCCAATCTTTACCGTTATTGTAGTTTACATACAGCCTGTCTGGGTCGTATTTGTAGTCAATACCATATTGCTCGTTTTGTGCTTTGCTAGATGCTTTATGAAAAAATTCACACACGTTTATATTTTCGTTGCGGTCGTATATTGTAAGTTTAGCAAATGGTAGTGCCGATTTCTTTAAAGAATCAACAATGTGGTCTTTTTCTTCTAAAACATATTCGCAGTTCACATTTTGAAAGTAAGCAATAAATTGCTTTAGCTTTGCTTCGTCGAATGGTATGGCGCCTTTTGGTGATTTTATACCGAAGCGCTGCATACTAAATAAATCGATAACAAATGAAGAGTCAGGCACTTCTAGTAATTCGAGGTGTATTTTTTTAATTTGGGGTGGTCGTAGGTTAATCATAGTTCTATCCCGCCAGTCGTTTTCGGTAGCAATATAACGGGTAGTTAAAAAACCTTCGAATCCAGGAATAAATGTTACAAATGGTTCGCTATAGTTTTCGTCGGTATCAAGGTTGGTTAAAATCATATAAGTTCCTGTGTGGTCAATGGTATTGTGTCCTACAAAATATTGTTTTACTTTTTTGCCTTTACTGTATATTTCTATTTTAGTAGATTTTGCGGCCATAATTTGTATAATGGCATCTCTTCCATTTTTTGATACAGGTGATTTAACTTCTACGGTAGCAATGGTTTGTAATAAACCTTCTAATATATCAGGTCGAACAACGTATTTATTGTTTAAAAGCCAATTTGTTTTTTTTCTTTCTAGAGTTACAGAGTGTCCTTCCTTATCCGCAATAAAAATTTTATCAATTGAGGCTGTATCTTTAAATTTAAAATCACTAGCTTCTTTATCTAAAGTAGTGGTGCTACCTTTTGTTTTATATATATAAACAGCAAGAGCTGAAAGTAATACAAGTATAGTTAGTGTAATAAGTGATGTTTTTTTCATCATTAAGAGTTATTAATTACTGTATCTTTTTTTACGTATGTAATATTGTATGATACCAAAAAAGATGATAAGTGTGAGTGGTAAACCTACATTTATAAATTTCCATTTAGATGCTTGTGTGCTAATTTTCTTTTTGTCTAATAGACGTAATTTAATTTCTCTAGCTCTTAGCTGTAAAAGTTCTTCTCCACCCAATAAATAATTCATACAATTTAATAAGAAAGTTTTATTAGCAAATTGTTGGTTAGAGTATCGGTCAAATCCAACAGGATAAATCATTCCATTTGCCCTATTAAATTCACTTTTAGCAATATCACCATCGGTTACTACAATCATTTTAGTAGGTTTACTTTTTTCTATAAATCCAATGGCGCTATCTTCGCGTATAGCTGTTGTTAATCGGTTTTTGTAATTCGATTCAAAACGACCTTCTAGTAAGCAAGCTACATTTTGAAACGAGTTATTGTACTGACTTTCTTGAGGTTTTAATCTTACCTGAGCTGCATTAATTCGAACTGGGGTAGGTAGTGTTTTAGTGTAGCGAGAGGTTTGAAGTAAAATAGTTTTTGTTACATCTTTAGCAAATACGGTATCGAGTGTGCCTATATATTCAGTGCGAATTAAGTCTAAGTTTTTAACAATAGGATGCGATGCAGATGGTAACAACAATGGATAGTAAACCCACGGAAAAGGGTTAAAATCAGGTTGTCCTTGTTTAAAACCAACATTTACGGGCACTTGAGCGCATTGTAAATCTTGCACTAATAATGGATTAAGACGTACGCCATATTTAAAGAGCATGTCTTCTATGTTTAAAGGATTTGTAAAACCAAGTGAATAGCCTCTAGTTGTTAAAGTATCTCTGTTTACATAAACGGGTTCTACAAGCCATAGGGCTTTGCCACCATTCATAATAAACTGGTCAATAATAAATTTATCTTTCTCGTCAAATACTGAGTCGGGTTGTGCAATCACTATTGCATCGGCACCTTTAAGAGCGTATAACTTATGATTAATATTTACTCTAGAGACATTATAATATTCGGTTAATGATTTCATAAAATCGGCTCCTGAAATGGTATCTAGTTCATTGTGTCCTTCAACAAATAATACTTCAGGTTTTTTTTCAATCATTGTTTTCTTAATAGCATTCATTAATCCGTATTCTAATTCCTGTACCGAATTATTGATGCTTTGTTCAATTTCAAATCCTAACTGGCGCTTATAGATTTGCCATACACTTTCTTTGCCTTTATAGGTAACGATTGAGCCAGGCCAAATTAACGTTTCTGAAATCTTGTTCGTACTTCTGTCCACTATTTGTTCGGGCATAATGCCTTTTTCATAGAGTTGTTTTTCAATTTTATCAGTTTCGTTTTTGTTTGGATTTTCTAGAGGATTAATGAGTTCATACTCTAAATTATGATTAGAGTATGCTCTAAATTCATCTAATATTTCTTTGGTTTCATTTTTTAAGCGCGTAAAGGTGGGATTAAAATCCCCTTGCAAATACACTTTAATGTACACAACATCATTAAGCGATTGTAACATTTTTTTAGTAGATTCAGATAAGGTATATCGTTTTTCGTTGGTTAAGTCAAATCGTTTAAATACAAATGAACCAATAAAGTTACACAACACAACAATGACTAGAAGCATAATCAATGCAGTAATATCTTTTCGTTTTTGTATTGAGTTCTTATGTTTCATTTTACCACTTTCTACTTTCCAAAACAATTTTTGATAGTAAATTAAAGAATGAGATGATAGAAATAAAATAAATCACATCTCTTGTATCAATCACGCCTCTACTCATGCTTACATAGTGTGCATTCATTCCTAAATTTTTTACCAAGGCATCGTATTTCCCAAAAACACCAGCCACAGATATAAAATCAAAACCTATATAAGTAATAAAACAGAGTAAAAAAGCCATGATAAATGCAACAACTTGATTTTCGGAAATAGAAGAGGCAAATACACCTACCGAAACAAATCCAGCACCTAAAAATAATAAGCCAATGTACGAACCCCACATGCCACCCACATCAATATTACCTTTAGGACTACCTAATTGATATACTGAATAGTAATAAATTAAAGTAGGTAATAATGAAACAAGAACTAATACTACACCTGCAAAATATTTAGCTAATACTATTTGTAATTCGGTAAGAGGACGAGTAAGTAATAGTTCAATGGTGCCTGTCTTTTTCTCTTCCGAGAAGCTACGCATGGTAATTGCTGGAATTAAGAATAAATATATCCAAGGTGCCAAAATAAATAAAGGGTCAATATTTGCAAAGCCATTTTCGAGTACATTAGAACCAGCACTCTCATTAGGAGCTAACCACATAAACGTGCCTATGCCCGTAATAAAAACTGCAATGGTAATATAACCAATAAGCGAACTTAAAAAACCTCGAATTTCTTTTACAAAAAGTGTAAACATACAAGTCCCAAAAATAACAATAGATTTTAATAATTATAACATGTTATACCAATTGTATCAATTATTTTAATGTATTTTAGCAATCTGAATTTTGATGATGAGATTTATTGCCCATATTATTTCTTTTCTGTTTCATCCTTTATTAATGGCTACTTTTTGTTGTGTGTTACTATTTTTTGGTTTAACAGACACTATTTATTTTGTTTTCACACCTATTCGTATAAAACTAGCACTTATTATCACTGTTTTTTCTTTTACATTTTTATTACCACTTTTAAATGTATTAGTTCTGTATAAGCTAAATTATGTGAGTTCACTTTATCTTACTAATCGTCGTGAACGGGCTTTGCCTTTGTTAATTACAGCAATGTGTTATTTTGGTTTATATTATTTAATTCAAGATTTTAGTATTTGGCCCGCTATTAAGTTATTAATATTAGGCGGTGGAGTATGTATTATGTGTGCAGGAATTATAAGTTTAAAATGGCAAATAAGCACACATATGATAGGAATTGGAGGCGTCATAGGTGTATTATTAGCGATATGTTATTTCATGCAGCTACCTATACTATTACCAGTTGCGCTCTTAATTGTATTAGCAGGCTTTATTGGCGCTGCTAGATTGCAATTAAACTCACACACACCAGCACAGGTATATGTTGGTTTTATAGTGGGCTGTACTATACAGTTTATGTTATTTTTTGTCGCACAAATGCTTATATTTATTTAGTCTTTAAAAGTGATGAATTTAATAACAGGAGCAACTGGAATAGTAGGAGCACATTTAGCACTTCAATTGCTACAGCAAAATCAGTCCGTGGTTGCCTTAAAGCGCTCCAATAGTGATATTCAGAAAACTAAAAAACTATTTTCGTATTACACTGCCGATTATGAAGTTTTGTTTCAAAAAATAAAATGGGTAGATGGCGATGTATGCGATGTTTATTCTATTATCGAAGCACTAGAAGGTATATCTACAGTATTTCATTGTGCAGGTTTTGTTTCGTTTAATAAAAAACAATACGAACAATTATTTAAAATAAATGGAGAAGGAACAGCAAATGTTGTGAATGCGTGTTTAGAAAAAAATGTAGGTGCTTTATGTCATGTAAGTTCTATTGCAACGCTGCAAAATCCAGATATTACACATTGTATAGATGAATCAGTATTTTGGAAATCTTCGCCACAGGCAAGTAACTATGCTATTAGTAAATATAATGCCGAACGTGAGGTGTGGCGTGGAATAGAAGAGGGATTAAATGCGGTTATTGTAAATCCAGGTGCTATCATCACACCAGGTTTTTGGGAACAAAGTTCGGGGAAAATTATTCAAACCTGTTATAAAGGCAATTTGTTTTATACAAATGGAGGAACTGGATATATTGCAGCTAGTGATGTAGCTAAATGTATGATTCATTTGGTGAAAGAAAAACAATTTGGAAAACGTTTTGTCTTAGTAGAAGGTAATTACTCGTACCAAGAAATTTTAACTCAAATTCATGCTGCCCTATCTAAAAAACCTCCTTTTATTAAGGCTAATAAACAACTACTAATTTTGGCAGCTTGGTTAGAAAAAATAAGATGTTTTTTTACCCAAAAGGAACCCCTCATTACCCAACAATTAATTCCTGCATTAATAGAGAAAAATATCTATAATTCAGAAAAAATAAAACAAACTATTCCTTTTAAACTCATGCCTATTGAGCAATATATAAAATTTGTGAGTCAAGTTTTTTTAGATGAGCAATTATCCAAAAAGGGATAAATTTTGTAATCCTAACTCTTTTTTTTAACTATTTTAATAAAAAGTGCATTTTTTTTTTGCAATAATCGTTTTAAACCGTACTTTAGTGTATTATAAACCGAGATATTTTATAGAAAGATAGTATATGCATATAGCAATTGCCGGTAATATCGGTTCAGGAAAAACGACATTAACATCATTACTCGCTAAACACTATAAGTGGACACCGCATTATGAAGATGCAGATGATAATCCTTATTTAAATGACTTTTATGAAGATATGCAACGTTGGTCATTTAATTTGCAAGTTTACTTTTTAAATTCTAGATTTGGTCAAGTTCAAGAAATCCGTAAAGGCAAGCAAAAGGTAATTCAGGATAGAACAATTTATGAAGACGCCTATATTTTTGCGCCAAATTTGCACGCTATGGGTTTAATGACAACACGTGATCACGATAACTATTTGAGTTTATTTAAACTAATGGATAGTTTAGTAAAAGCACCAGATTTGATTATTTATTTAAGAGCTTCGGTTCCTACATTAGTAAAGCAAATCCAAAAGCGTGGTAGAGAATACGAAAACTCTATACGTTTAGATTATTTGAAAAGATTGAACGAACGATACGAAGCTTGGGTTTCGTCGTATAAGAGCGGAAAATTATTAATAGTAGATATTGATGAAAATCATTTTTCTGAAAGTAAAGAAGATTTAGGAAAAGTGATTAGAATGATTGATGCAGAAATTAATGGATTATTTAAATAAGAAGTGCCTTTGAGTAATTATACAGATAACGAAAAAGAATTTGTACACCAACAGTACGAACAAATGTTGAAGGAACATCAACAAGGTGAAACTGTTTTAGTATCACACTATGGTGAACTTTCTCAAGAAGTTATTACTGGTTTAGAAGGTGCAGTTGAAGAAAAAATCACTTCACTTGAAATTCCTAAAGGGCCAATTAAAAAGATTTTCTTTATCAGTGTTGAAACGCTTCAAAATATGTTGATTCATGGTCATAAGAATAATAAAGGTGAACAACATAACTTTTTTATTTTAGTAAAAAATGGTTCACATTTACAAGTTATCTCTTCTAATTTAGTTTCTAATAGTTCAATACCAACACTTGAAAAACAAATAGAAACAATCAATTCATTTGAGGATGAAAAAGCTTTAAAGGCATATTATCTTGAGCATTTAGAAAATAATACCATGAGTGAAAAAGGTGGCGCTGGACTTGGCTTTATTACCATAGGCATGAAGAGTGGTAATAAATTAAAAATGGACTTTAAAAAGATAAATGAGAATTTCTCGTTATTTACTTTAGTTTCAAGTGTTAGTTTAAGCTAATTTTTTCACTGTAAATTCACTTTTTTTCCCTTCAATTAAATTAATACCGCAATTTGTATTTGGGTTTAATTCGCCAAATTGATTTGTTATACCTAGAAAGTAAGCGCCATTAAAGGTTGCGGCTTGCAGTAATATATCTAACGGTATTTCTGGAAAATTTTTACAAATAGTATTGATTTCATCAATAATAGAAAGTCCTGAATTACTAGCTAAACTATCTGTACCTATTACTAAATTACAATTTTGTTTTATTAGTTCGGTAATGTCAGGTAAAGCATTCTCAATATATAGATTTGCTTTAGGGCATAAGCACCAAAAAAGTTGATGATGTAATTGTTGACTAACTTTCATATCCTCATTACTACAAAATGTATTATGTACTAATAATGTATTTATAGATGAATGAAAGGCATCAATAACACTTAATAAACTACTTTTTTGAGTTTTTGTAAAATAATCAATTGGTAATTTAATTTGTTCATATAAGCGCAAGTAGTCGCCAATTTTAAATTGAAAAAAATTGTTTTCAGCGTTGCTTTCTTGATTGTGAATACTGGTTGGAGAATTATTTTGAAAACAATAATGGCTAATGAGTTGGATTAATTCTTTTGAAGCGCTATAAGGTGCATGTGGCGCTAATGATCCATGTAGTGAGGAACTATTAAACTCGAGTAATAACTGTTTTCCATTATCAAATACTGTAGTGGCTTTTTCTGGGTTGAGTGCTATGAGTTCTACAAAGGTGTGGTAATATATTTTAGATGCTTGTTTGGTTGAGATTGATAAATTGGTGTTACTAATATCGCCCACAGCCACAATACCTTGTTTTACCATTTCCTTATCAGCTTCTGCCATGGCTCTTATTTGTAACTCTTCAGAAAAGGTATGTCTTTGTTGCATAACCCCCAAACCAAAGTCCACAATACCAGTATGTTTTTTAATTTTATCTTTTAAATGACTTAGTTCTAAATGACAATGGGCGTTAATAAAGCCAGGAGTAATAATACCTTCGTGTTTTTCTACTTTTAGTTCGTCAATTTCATTAGAACTGACAATATCAATCAATTTATTTGCATTATCTAATACAAGTATTGTATGAGGGGCTAAAAATTCTTTTCCTGAAAATACTTGAGAAGAACCCAAAAATCGCATGCGTTAAAGGTATAAAAATGATAAGATTACTCAAACATAAATCCGTTTGTAATAATGCCAGCTGTAAAATTTGTTATATACGTTCCATTTGGCTTATAAATCTCAACTTTAGAACGTTGAACATAATCAATAGCATCTGCTACATAAATGGAATAATCTTTTGGATTTATAGATATAGCATAGTAGTTTTTTGAGCCTTGAGGTATTAATACATTATTAGGTAAGTTACTTGATAAAATTGACATTTGAAAAACCCCTTTATTAAGAAAATATAATGTGTCCCTAGTTTTATTACAACATAATCTAAACGGACTTTCGTTACTGTTAAAACTATATGTTTGTTCTATTTGCAGACTTATTGGATTGATTTTTGTTAGCATAGCAACTTGCGAACTTGTACTACTACCAGAAGCAAGTACCCATACTTTTGAATATTTATCAATTATTAAACTCGATGCAGATTTTCCAACATAAACACTATCTGTAATAGCATCGGTTGTCGTGTTTATAATATAACAATAATTGCTATTAGTACAAGTTACAAAAGCTTTATTGTATATTAAAGCCATCTCTTCGGTACCAGCCATACAGGTTATATTTCCACTAATTGCATTGGTATTCAAATCTACAATTTGAATAGAATTGGCATATAAATCGCTCACATAAGCTTTACTATATGTTATAGGTAATAAATAACGTGGTGAGTTAAATCCTGTAATAGTGCCTTTTTGAGTAAAATCAGTGGTGTTTGAAATAACTATTTTTCCTGAGTTATTAATAACAATATAGTAGTTATTGTTATATTTAGTCATGCTTTGACATACGTTACCTAGTGTGTTTCCCGAGTTTTGTTGTTGATCATATTTCTCAATCACTGCGCCACTGA
>JADLER010000142.1 GCA_020846025.1 Bacteroidia bacterium
GAACTGGCATTAATCTAGGTGAAGCAGTTTCAAGCATCTTATTATCAAACCAAGAATATTTATCGTCTCCTTATCAAACAGTCATTGAAGCGGGCTCCTCAGCTAATGATGCAAACCATATTTCGGGCCCTTCAAGAAATGGTGATGGCTTGTATCAATGTTTACAAATTATTTTACAAAATGAACCATTAGATAGTTGTGGATTTATCTCGGCACACGGCACTGCCACCCCTTTTAATGATGAGATGGAATCTATTGCTATTGACAGAAGTGGTTTAAATACAATTCCAGTAAATAGTTTAAAAGGTTATTATGGTCACACACTTGGTGCGGCAGGTGTATTAGAAACAGTTTTATCTTTAGAGTCATTAAAACATCAAACCTTAATTAAGTCGCAAGGATTTGATAACATAGGTGTAAGCGGAAAAATATCCGTTATAAAACAACACAGTCCTGCAAGTTTTTCATCATTCATTAAAACAGCTTCGGGTTTTGGTGGATGTAATGCAGCAGCTATATTTAAAAAAATATGAATACCATTATTTCATACGCACACATCAAACACAACCAAATAGCTGTAAATGGCAAATTAGTTTTGCATTTACCAGATAAATCTTATGCCGAATTTTTAACCGAAACTTATAAAACTCTACAAATTAGCTATCCTAAATTTTATAAAATGGATGCGCAATGCAAATTGGCATTTTTAGCCATGGAGTTTGCAAGTAAAGACACCAACTTTTTTACTGAAAACGATTTATCAAAAACCGCTATTGTGCTTTCAAACGCATCTGCTAGTTTAGAAACCGACCAAGTACATCAAAAATCTATAAACGATAAACAAAACTATTTTCCATCGCCTGCTGTGTTTGTATATACATTACCCAATATAACCATTGGCGAAATAGCAATCCGACATCATATTACTGGCGAAAATGCCTTTTTTGTTTGTCCGCAATTCGACGGAGAGCTATTCACGAATTACATTCATTTACTTAGCCAAACTAATACAGAGGCTGTTGTAGGTGGCTGGATAAATTCGGATAATAACAATTATGAAGCCTTTATTTTTTTAGTTCAAAACATCGAAAATCTAAATAAAAACAGTATTTTTAAACCACTTAATCAAATAACAATTACTAATTTATATAATCAAACATCATGGATGCATTAATAGAAAAACTAAAAGCACAAATTATTGAGCAATTAAACTTAGCTGAAGTTAAACCAGAAGATATTAACCCTGAAGCTCCTTTATTTGGCGATGGATTGGGATTAGATTCTATTGATGCGCTTGAATTAATCGTACTATTAGAAAAGCATTATGGCATAAAAATTCAAGATCCAAAAGATGGAAAAACAATTTTCCAATCTGTAAAAACTATGGCTGAATATATTAAGTCTCAAGGCAAAGCATAAACGTACTTGTCTCAACGTATTTTTATAACAGGTTTAGGAATGATCTCTGCTATTGGTAACAATGTGCAGGAATGTTTTCATTCATTAGCTCAATCTAAAACGGGTATTGGTAAAATAAATTACCTTGGTACACGACACAAAGATGATTTTGTGGCTGGTGAAGTTAAATTATCCAATGAGCAATTGGCAAGCCTAGTAGGAGATTCTAATCCAACATTAAATAGAAATTCGTACTTAGCCATGTTGGCAGCTAAAGAAGCCGTTGTGCATTCGGGTATAAATCCTAATGACGGTAAGCGCACTGGTGTTATTTCTTCAACCACTGTTGCCGGTATGGCTAAAACCGAACTGTATTACAAAAATTTATTGGAAGATCCTGAACACTTGTATGTTTTAGATACACACGACTGCGGCGACAGCACTGAACGTATTGCCGATTACATAGGCAATGTAGATTATGTAACTACCATTTCTACTGCTTGTTCATCGGCAGCTAATGCAATTATGCTAGGTAGTAGAATGATTAAGCATGGATTATTAGATAGAGCAATTGTAGGAGGTGTAGATGCACTTTCAAAGTTTACGTTTAATGGATTTAATACCTTAATGATATTGGATAAAGAATGGTGTAAACCATTTGATGAAAACAGAAAAGGATTAAACTTAGGCGAAGGCGCAGCGTTTTTAGTAATAGAAGGTGAACAGGCTTTAAAAGAACGTGGAGGAAAAGCACTTGCTGAAGTGGTAGGTTATTCTAATACCAATGATGCGTATCATCAAACCGCATCATCACCCGATGGTTTTGGCGCTACATTGGCAATACAACAAGCTTTGGAAATGAGTGGCGTATCACCCGCAGAAATAGATTATATCAATATGCACGGCACAGGAACGCCTAATAACGATGCTTCAGAAAGCATTGCTACTAAAACTATATTTGGAAACAAAGTACCAAAATTTAGTTCTACAAAAGCATATACAGGACACACCTTAGCTGCTGCTGCAAGTATAGAGGCTGTTATATCGGTTTTATCTATTCAAAACGATATGATTTTTCCTAACCTAAACTTTACCACAGCTATTACAGATACTCAATTAGTTCCTGAAACAGAATTGGTGAAGACACCTGTAAATACTGTGCTTTCAAATTCGTTTGGGTTTGGGGGTAATTGCTCATCATTAATCTTTAAAAAAGTAAAAGCGTGAGTAAAGTGTATATAAATGGTACAGGTTGTATTTCGCCTCAAAACACAATTGATAACCAATGGTTTTTTGAGTCATTAACACCTGCTCAAAATGATTACTTTAACGCTATTGAGCCTTCTTATAAAGAATTTATTACGCCCAACTTACTTCGTAGAATGGGGCGTGCCATAAAAATGGGCGTAGCTGCAGGAAATATTGCATTACAAGAAGCGAATGTTACTCAAGTTGATGCCATAATTACAGGTACGGGATTAGGCTGTTTTGAAGACAGTGAACGTTTTTTATTAGCATTAATTAATAACGATGAACAATTTTTAACGCCAACATCTTTCATACAATCTACACACAACACCGTTGGTGCTCAAATAGGATTGATTATGAAATGCCATGCCTATAATTATACTTATGTGCATCGTGGTTTTTCATTTGAAAGTGCAATGATTGATGCACTCATGTTATTTAAAGAGGGTAAACAAAAAATACTTATTGGTGGTATTGAAGAACACACGCCTACCTATGTTCAGTTAATAAGAAAAGCTAATAAACTACAAACACAGCCAAATCCAATTTGGATATCAACACATAAAGGCGTTCAATTAAGTGAGGGCGCTACTTTTTTTGTATTAGAAAATCAACGCACTAGTTCCTCTTTGGCTTGTTTGCTTGATGTACAAACTTTATATAAACCCAAAACCTCATCGGATGTTTTAGAAAAATTAATTCTATTTTTAAAATCACATCAATTAGATTTAAGTCAAATTGGTGTGTGTGTGATGGGCTTTAGCGGAGATGTTGATTTTGATAAGATGTTACAAGAATTGTTACCAACTGTTAAACAAAACAGCTCGGTTGTTACTTTTAAAAACGCTTGTGGTGAATATCACACGGCTTCTGCTTTTGCAGTATATACAGCTTCTAAAATTTTGAAACGTCAAAGTATTCCTAATACACTTGCTATTGAGAATAAAAAATTAGCCGAATTAAAATTCGCTTTAATTATTAACCAATATTTAGGAATTAATTATTCTTTTACATTATTAAGTAAATGCTAGATAAAATAATTAAGTAATACAATATAAATGGATGTAATTATAAAAAATAAACATCGTATTGTTGTACTTGTATTTCTTATTGGTTTAGGAATACTCTATTATTGTAGTTTTAGTTGGATAGGTTGGATAATCTGGATTTTTTGTTTTTTAATCATTGAGTTTTGCGGTGCCTATTTTATCCAACTTAATTTTCATCTACAAACTACTAATAAGTTAAACACCATTAAGCCTTCGGTTATGCTTAGTTTTGATGATGGACCACACGCCAAAAACACACCTTTGGTTTTAGAGATATTAGATGCTCATCAAATAAAAGCCGTATTTTTTTTAATCGGTAAAAATATACAAGGGCAAGAGGAAATTGTGAAACAGATTGTTGACAAAGGTCATTTAATTGGAAATCACAGCTTCTCACACCATCATTTGATAGATGTGTGGTCGTCAAAAAGAGTTTTAGACGACTTAAAACAATGCCAACACTTAATTAAACAATACCAGCCACAAAGTCTATTGTTTCGACCTCCTTTTGGTGTAACAAATCCTAATATTGCAAAAGCAGTTAAGCAATTACAATTACACACCATAGGCTGGAATATTCGCAGTTACGATACTTCAACACAGAATATCTCTGAGATTAAACAACGTATATTAAACAAACTTAAACCTAATTCCATCATTTTGCTTCATGATAGATTAGACGTAATGCCAAAACTATTAAATGAATTAATTCCTGAGATAAAAAACCTTGGATTTGAATTTAGTATTGAATTACCAAAACCAACTAACGATTAATGACTATCTTTCTAATGTTAGTTTTACTCCAGATAAAAAAATCGACAAAATTCTTTGTCGATTTTTTTATTCAAAGTTGATTTAAATGAGTTTATTTATTTGGAGTTGTAAGGCTAGCTCCCATAAACTCTCTATTCATACGCGCAATATTTTCAATAGAAATGCCTTTAGGGCACTCTGCTTCACATGCACCAGTATTGGTACAATTACCAAATCCTTCTGCATCCATTTGGGCAATCATACCTAAAACACGCTCTTTACGCTCTGCTTGTCCCTGTGGTAATAAAGCTAATTGAGATACCTTAGCCGATACGAATAACATCGCTGAGCCATTTTTACAAGTAGCTACACATGCACCACAACCAATACAAGCTGCTGCGGCAAATGCCTCATCAGCTGCTGATTTTGGGATTAAAATATTATTAGCGTCTTGAGCGTTACCAGTATTAACTGAAACGTAACCTCCCGAAGAAATAATTCTATCAAAAGCAGTTCTATCTACTGATAAATCTTTAATTACTGGGAATGCCGCACTTCTCCATGGTTCAACAATTATGGTATCGCCATTTTTAAACGAACGCATGTGTAACTGACAAGTTGTAATGCCTTGTTTAGGTCCATGCGGACGACCATTAATAAACATACTACACATACCACAAATACCTTCACGACAATCATGATCAAAAGCAATTGGATCTTTTCCTTCATGAATTAATTTCTCATTTAACACGTCAAACATTTCTAAGAACGACATATCTGTTGAAATGCCCGTTAGTTGATGTGTTTCAAAGGTTCCAGCGGTTTTACTGTTTTTTTGTCTCCACACTTTAAGTGTTAGATTTAAAAATTGTTCGTTTCCTGATCCCATATTTATTTAGTTATTAGTGATTAGGCATTAGGCAAAAAGCCATCTGCTTAAACGAGTTGTATTAGTTTTGTTTTTTGTTGTACACTTTTCTATTTACTTATGTCTATCATTATTGCCTGTTACTTATAACTTCTTGCAGCAATCTTAATATTCTCGTATTTTAATTCTTCTTTATGTAACTCAAAATTACTGTCGCCTTTAAATTCCCAAGCCGCTACGTAGGCAAAATTAACATCATCACGTTTTGCTTCACCTTCTTCTGTTTGATGTTCTTCACGGAAATGGCCACCACAACTTTCCTCACGATGTAAAGCATCTTTACACATTAACTCTCCAAGTTCTAGGAAATCGGCTACTCGCCCTGCTTTTTCTAAATCAGGATTAAATTCATCTGCTGTACCCAATACACGAACATCTTTCCAAAACTCGGCTCTTAAATCTTGAATTTCTTTAATCGCTTCTGTAAGATGTTGTTTGTTACGTGCCATACCGCATTTGTCCCACATAATTTTTCCTAAACGTTTATGAAAACTCTCAACTGACTGTGTGCCTTTTATGGTTAAGAATTTCTCTATGCGCGCTTTTACTTCAGCTAATTCCTTATCAAATTCAGGATGTTTAGTTTTCACTTTATCAATAGAATCCGCCTTATCTTTCTCATTACTCATACGAGTAACCTCTGTAGATAAGTAAACACCAATAGTATATGGAATTACAAAATATCCATCGGCTAGACCTTGCATTAATGCCGAAGCTCCTAAACGGTTAGCGCCGTGGTCAGAGAAGTTAGCCTCACCAAGTGCGTATAAACCTGGAATGGTAGTCATTAAGTTATAATCAACCCACAAACCACCCATGGTATAATGTACAGCTGGATAGATTTGCATTGGATTTTTATAAGGATTAACGCCACTAATCTGTTCGTACATATCAAACAAGTTACCGTATTTTTCTTTTATCACGTCCATTCCTAATGCCTCTAATTGAGCTTCGGTTGGGTTTTGAATACCTTTTTTAGTTGCCTCCATTTTGCCATACTTATACTTCATGTTATGAGCAAAATCAAGATAAACAGCTTGTCCGGTTTTATTTACACCATAACCCGCATCACATCTTTCTTTAGCTGCACGCGAAGCCACATCACGAGGCACTAAATTACCAAATGCAGGATACCTTCTTTCTAAATAATAATCTCTATCCTCTGGTTTAATCTGGTTAGGATTTAATTTACCAGAACGAATAGCTTCCACATCTTCTTTTTTCTTTGGCACCCAAATTCTTCCATCATTTCGTAAAGATTCCGACATAAGGGTTAATTTAGATTGATGATCGCCGGAAACAGGAATACAAGTTGGGTGAATTTGCGTATAGCACGGGTTTGCAAAAAAAGCTCCTTTTTTGTGTGCTTTCCAAGCCGCCGTAGCATTACTACCCATGGCATTTGTAGATAAATAGAACACATTACCATATCCACCAGAACAAATCAAAACTGCATGTCCAAAATGCTTTTCTAATTCTCCAGTTATTAAGTTACGTGCAATAATACCACGAGCCTTACCGTCAATAGTAACTAACTCTAACATCTCGTGACGGGCTAACATATTTACCATACCCGTTCCAACTTGACGTTGTAAAGCCGAGTAAGCCCCTAATAATAATTGTTGACCAGTTTGTCCGGCCGCATAAAATGTACGTTGTACTTGAGTTCCACCAAATGAACGGTTACTTAATAACCCTCCATATTCGCGAGCCAAAGGCACCCCTTGAGCCACACATTGATCGATAATATTACCAGACACCTCTGCTAAACGATGAACATTGGCTTCGCGTGCACGATAATCACCACCTTTTACAGTATCATAAAATAAACGATAAATGGAATCACCGTCATTTTGATAATTCTTTGCTGCATTAATCCCTCCTTGAGCTGCAATAGAGTGGGCTCTACGGGCAGAATCTTGAAAACAAAATACTTTTACCTGATATCCCATCTCCGCTAATGAAGCTGCTGCAGAAGCTCCTGCTAAACCCGAACCCACAACTATCACTTCTAAACTACGTTTATTAGCTGGGTTTACTAAAGGAATAGTAGAACGGTATTTAGTCCATTTTTGGTCTAACGAACCTTCTGGAATTTTTGAATCTAATTTACTCATATTGAATTTATAAATTGAAAAAGTTAAATACTAAATTATTTAATAATACCTAAAAACATAGTTACAGGCATAGATGCAAATAATAGGCAAACTATGATAGAGAACCAAATTCCTATCTTTTTAATAGTTGGTGTGTATTTTTTATGATTTAATCCTAAGGATTGAAATGCTGATTGAAAGCCATGTAATAAGTGATAACAAAGTGCAAAAACGCCAATTAAATAGATTAGAACAAAATACCATTGACTAAATACGGCTTTTAAATTTTCAAAAGTATTATGCTCCTCATCTGCTATTAAAGCTTGCTTGGTTGGCAACCAAAAATTACCTAAATGTACTATTAAAAATAGTAATAATAAGATGCCTAATAACGCCATACTACGACTATACCATGATGAATTAGCGGCTCCATTAGTCATTGCATAAGCCACAGGGCGCGCCTTTTTATTTTCCATTGTTAATATAATAGCTTGTACGGCATGTAAAATTAGTCCTGCAAACAACACAATTTCCATCACTCTAATTAGTGGGTTATGTGCCATAAAATGCGCGCCTGCGTTAAATGTTTCGCCATTGTCGTTTGCATATATTAAAGAATTAATACCAACATGTACTACTAAAAATGAAATCAGAAAAAGTCCGGTTAAACCCATGATTACTTTTTTCCCGATTGATGATTTGAAGAAACCTTTGCTCATAATTTCGAATAAAATTTTAACACAGCAAATGTATCATTGCTAAGCGTTTATTGCAATACTTTTATTATACTTTTATTAACTAATTAATGAGATAACCGCTCATTAATACCAACTAACATAGTATAAAAAGGTTTATTTGGAATTATTCTAAATTTTAATTAGGGTTTAATTAACTATATGTTGATTAATTAAATTTTAGCATAATAGTAAAATTAGTTGAAACTACAAGCGGTGTCATTAGGTACAGTAAGTTTAATAAAAAAAGAGTATTTTTACGCTAATGTACAAGATACTACATTTCTTTTGGAAATATAATCTTCCTAGATGGTCAATTTTAATTATTGATCTTGCTATCTGTGCGTTTTCATTAACCCTTGCATTCTTTTTGCGGTTTAACTTTAAGTCAATTCCTCTCGAAGATTTAAAGAATTTACCATACGATTATGCAATTGTGTTACTTATAAGAGCCGTTTCATTTTTCTTCTCTAAAACTTATAAAGGAGTAGTACGTTACACTGGCGCTAAAGATGCAACTCGTATTTTTATGATTGTGTTACTTGGTAGTTTTATCTTGTACCTCATCAATATTTTTACACGTCAAATTTTATTAGGCTATTATATCATTCCGCACTCGGTTATTATTATTGATGCCTTGGTTACTATTTTTATCATGATAAGTTCTCGCCTTGCTATCAAAGCTATATACTTTGAAAATAAAAACCCTGAGAAACAAAAAACTCACATTATCATTTATGGTGCTGGAGAAAGTGGTATTATTACTAAACGTACATTAGACAGAGATTCATTTGTTAATTACAAAGTAGTGGGATTTATTGATGATGATGAAAAAAAGAAAGGTCGAAGTTTGGAAGGCGTTTTTATTTATCCGCCCAGTAAGCTCGAAGATTTAATTAAAACCCATGAAGTAGAATCGGTTATTATCAGCATTCAAAATTTACTACCAAACAAAAAAAATGAAATTATTGATGTGTGCCTGCAATTAGGCGTAAGAGTGCTTAATGTGCCGCCAGTTGCTAAATGGATAAATGGTGAGTTGAGTTTTAATCAAATTAAAACTATTCATATTGAAGAGTTATTAGAACGTGAACCTATTCAATTAAATAATGCATCTATTAATCAGCAGCTTAATCATAAAACAATTTTAATTACAGGTGCTGCTGGTTCTATTGGTGCCGAACTGGCAAGGCAGTGTGCTAAATTTAATCCAAAGTTATTGGTATTGTTAGATCAAGCAGAAAGTCCTTTACATGAACTTAATTTAGAATTTACTGAACAACATGCTGTTCCATTTGAAGTCGTAATAGGTGATGTAAGAAATACAGATAGGATGCATAATGTGTTTAACACCTTTAAACCTCAATTGGTATTTCATGCAGCCGCATACAAACATGTACCCATGATGGAAAATAATCCATCAGAATCTATCTTAACTAATATTTTAGGTACTAAAATAGTGGCCGATTTAGCCGTAGAGTTTGGTGTAGAAAAACTAGTGATGGTTTCTACAGATAAAGCCGTAAATCCGACCAATGTAATGGGTGCTTCAAAACGAATTGCCGAGATTTATACTCAAAGTTTGGGCAAAACAAGTTCCACTAAATTCATCACCACTCGTTTTGGCAATGTATTGGGTTCAAATGGTTCGGTTATTCCTCGTTTTAAAAAACAAATTGAAACAGGTGGCCCAATTACCATTACACACCCTGACATTACTCGTTTTTTTATGACCATCCCCGAAGCGTGTCAGCTTGTACTTGAAGCAGGTTGCATGGGAAATGGAGGAGAGATTTTTGTGTTTGATATGGGTAAGCCTGTAAAAATTATTGACCTAGCTCGAAAAATGATTAAGCTATCGGGTCTGAAAGAAAACACCGACATTAAAATTACGTTTACAGGGTTAAGACCAGGCGAAAAACTTTACGAAGAATTGTTATCGAGTACCGAAAATGCGTTGCCTACTCATCACCAACAAATCTTAATTGGTAAAGTAAGAGAATATAAATTTAGCGTAGTAACTCAATTTATTAATGAACTTATTTTATTATTTAACACACAGGATAATGTAAAAATTGTTACAAAAATGAAAGAGATTGTTCCAGAGTTTGTGAGTAACAATTCCGTATTTCAAACATTAGATAAAAACAACTAAATGAAAAAACCATTCCTCATATGTTTAAGTATATTATGTTTAGGCATCGTAAACCATAGCCATGCACAAAGTAAAACCGCAGGTACACAAGAATTAAAACAACCCAAACTAGTGATAGGTGTTGTGATTGATCAAATGCGCCACGACTACATTTACAGATATTGGAATAAATACGGCAATGGTGGATTTAAAAAATTAGTATCTGAAGGTTATTTTTTTAGAAATGCCCATTATAATTACATGCCCACTTATACAGGACCAGGTCATGCCTCTATATACAGTGGCACAACACCAGCAACGCATGGCATTGTTTCAAACGATTGGTTTGTAAAGGAAACTGGAAAAATGACCTATTGCACAGATGATGAAACAGTAAAAACAGTTGGTTCAAAAAGTAAAGCAGGTTTAATGTCGCCTAAAAATTTATTGGTTACTACAATTGGTGATGAACTTAAACTAGCCACTAACCAACAAGCTAAGGTATTTGCCATTTCCTTAAAAGACAGAAGTTCAATTCTTCCAGCGGGGCATAGTGCTAATGGTGCATTTTGGTTTGATGGAAGCGTAGGTAAATTTATTACAAGCACACATTATATGTCGCAACTTCCTGCTTGGCTTAATGAATTTAATGACAAACAACTTGCTAAAACATACTTGTTAAATGGATGGAATACTTTGTATCCTATTGAAACATACACCGAAAGTATAATAGATGATAATAAATATGAGAGATCCCCTAATAAAAAATCAACACCTACTTTTCCTTATGATTACAAACAACAATTAGAAAAAAATAATTTTGATATTATAAAATCTACGCCTGCTGGTAACACACTTACAAAAGATGCCGCTATTGCCTGTATAAAAGCAGAACAATTAGGGAAAGGTAAACAAACAGATATGTTGTGTATTAGTTTTTCGGCTACAGATTATGTTGGACATTATTACGCACCGCGAAGTATAGAAGTAGAAGATACTTACTTACGATTAGATAAGGATATTGAAGAACTAATTAGTTATTTAAATAGTTATATTGGAAAAGAAAACTATGTTTTATTTTTAACAGCCGATCATGGTGGCGCTGATAATCCTATTTTCTCTAAAGATTTAAAAATACCAGCAGGCTATATAAGTGATGATGATATTTCTTCAAGAATAAAATCATTTTGTTATAGTCAGTTTAAAGATAGCTTAGTATTAATGGTAACCAACCAACAAATATTTTTAAACGAAGGAAAAATCAAAAATCTAAATTTAAATAAAAATCAGGTAGAAGAATCCATCGCTGATTATCTAATTACAATAGATGGTATTGCAGAAGCGTATCCTTCTCAACTTTTAAGAAACGGCAACTTTACAGACATTAGCACTAAATACCTTATTCAAAAAGGATTTAACCATAAGCGAAGTGGAAACGTAGCCTATAATTATAACCCAGCATGGATTGATTATTACAGTTCACCTACTGGTACTACACATGGATCGCCCTACCCATACGATACACATGTTCCAATTTTGTTTTACGGAGCTGGTATTCACAAAGGCTTCTCTGTTCGTAAAATTCATACAGTAGATATTGCACCAACCATCTCTATGATGTTACATATTTCCTTTCCAAATGGCACCACTGGAGAACCCTTGCCAGAAGTTATAAAATAATTCAACACCTCATCATGTTACTTCATCTTAACTACGAAAACCCTCAAAGTAAAGATATTGACGCCATAGTTAAGTGTTTAAAAAATGACGGTGTTATTATTTATCCAACTGATACGGTATATTCCATAGGCTGCGATATTACTAGCCAAAAAGCCATAGAAAAATTAGCAAGGTTAAAAAACATTAAACCAGAAAAAGCTAATTTTTCATTTGTGTGTAGCGATTTAAGCCATTTAGCAAACTATTGCCGACCAATTTCTAACACTGTATTTAGAATTATAAAAAAAGCCTTGCCTGGTCCTTATACTTTTATTCTAGAAGCCAATAACAATGTGCCTAAATTACTTAAACAAAATAAAAAAACAGTTGGTATTCGTGTGCCTGATAATCCAATATGCTTAGCTATCGTAAAAGAATTAGGGAATCCAATTATATCTACCAGTTTGCATAACACAGACGATGAGATTGCAGAATATTTTAGTGATCCAGAGGTTATACATGCTGAATATGAATCAAAAGTAGATATGGTAATAGATGGTGGTTTTGGGAATCTATATGCATCAACTGTTTTAGATTGTTCTAGTGATGAGATTGTAGTATTGCGTGAGGGTTTAGGAAGTTTGGATATTTTAGATTAAATTAGTTTAAACCTTCTTCTAAAATTTTTACGAAACAATTGAATACTAGAATAATTTTATCTACTTTTAATTATTAAAAAAAACGAATATGATTCTCATTCAAAGGCTAATCTTAATTATTAGCATTGTTGTACTTCCCATCGTACTAAACGCACAAACCACTAACACTAAAAAGTGGCGTAGTACCGAAAAAGATTCCATGCAAAGTGCTATGATGATGTTTGATGATGGAAATTATCTAATGGCGTTACCTTTTTATGAAAATCTATACAATCAACATCCTAATGAAATGTTTTTAAAATACTGCTACGGAAAAACATCTTTATATCGTAGTGATAAACATGCTATAGCTTTACAATTACTTGATGAGGTTTATCAGAAAAATAAAAAAGCCGAAGATATTGAGTACGATTTAGCACGTGCGAATCATTTTAATTACAAGTTTGATGAAGCCATAGCTTTACTTGATAAATACATCGCTAATAAAAAAACAGCACCCGAAAAAAAGAAAAAAGCTGAACAGTTAAAACAATATTGCAATAATGGTAAAATATTATATGCTAAACCAACAGGCGCCACTATTACCAATATTGGAAATACAATCAACACCAAAAACGACGAATACGCACCTGTAATTTCTGCTGATGAATCAATTATGATTTTTACCTATAGAGGTATTGAAAGTAAAGGCGGTTTACAAAACGAATTTAATGAGCCTGATAAATATGGTGTATATTACGAAGACGTGTTTCAATCTGTTAAAAAAGATGGTACGTGGACAACTCCTTCTCCCATTGATAGTGTAAACACCAATACTCATGACGGTTCAATTGCTTTAAGTCCTGATGGTTTATATTTATTTATATATAGGGATATTGGTGATGATCATGGAGATATATACATGAGCAGTTCAATAAGTGGAAAATGGAGTACTCCTAAAAAATTAAAAGGAGAGGTTAATTCTTATTCATGGGACGGAAGTTGCTCCATCACACCAAATGGTCGTACGCTGTATTTTAGTAGTGAACGTGGTGGTGGTTTTGGTGGTAAAGATATTTACAGAGCTACTTTAATGCCCGATAGTACTTGGGGAAATGTCATAAATCTTGGTGATAGTATCAATACACCTTATGATGATGATGCACCATTTATTCATCCAGATGGTATTACCTTGTTTTATAGTTCAAAGGGCAACAACAGCATGGGAGGTTATGATATTTTTCAGACTCGTATGAATTGGAAAGACTCTACCTTTAATAAAGGCGTAAATTTAGGTTATCCAATTAACACAACCGATGATGATATTTACTATGTGTTATCAGCAAATGGTGAAAGAGGTTACTATGCTTCTGGTAAAGCTGGAGGACAAGGCTTAAAAGATATATATACTGTTTACCCAGGATATGTAGGAAAAAAACCTTCTATTTATTTAGTAAAAGGTACTGTTATGTCAGAAGATGTACCAGTTGGTTCAACAATTATAGTTGAGTTGATTGATAAGGAAACCAAAAAATTTGGAGAGTTTACAAGTAATGATATGACCGGAAAATACATTATTTCATTACCTTCTGGCGGGAAATTTAAAATAACATACAAATATAAATCCTATCCTTACAAGACATTAGATGTTAATACAACTAGCCTAGAAGGATTTGATGAGGAAATATTTAATGTGAATTTTAAAAATGCTGATACAACCAAACTTGCCATTGTTGCTCAAGAGCCTAAAAAAGATTCAGTGGTAGCAGTTGTTACAAAAACAGAACAACCCAAGAAAGACAACTTTGTGCCAAATAATAAAGTACAAGGCTTAACTAAAGATTATAGTGCTAAATATGGCCATATAAGTGCTGAAGGTTTAGTGTTTAAAGTTCAAATTGCGGCATACCGAACGCCTAAAAATTATAAATACACCCACTTAAAAGGATTAGGAGCAGTAGAGAATTTATTATTAGATGATGGCATTACACGTATTACAATTGGAGGTGAATTTAAAACCCTAGGCGATGCTTATGAGCATAACAAAAAAGTAATAAATAGAGGACAAAAAGATGCCTTTGTAACAGCCATCTACAAAGGGAAACGGGTGTATCTTGAGGATTTAGAGAAGATGGGAATTTTTGTTCAGAACTAATTATTGAGCATTCCATCCACCATCAACAGGCAAGGCAGTACCAGTTAATGTTTTAGCAATATCAGAAGCTAAGAATACAGCTAATTGTCCAAGTTCCTCCACCGACACAAATTCTTTTACTGCTTGTTTGTATAACATAACCTTATTTACCACATCTGCCTCACTCATTTGATGTGCCTTTGCTTGATCTGCAATTTGTTTTTCTACTAAAGGTGTTTTTACATAACCTGGGCAGATTGCATTAGCCGTTATACCAAAAGGTGCTCCTTCTAAAGCAATGGTTTTTGTAAAGCCTACGATGCCATGTTTACTAGCAATATATGCACTCTTAAATTCCGAAGCCACTAAGCCATGCGCCGAGGCAATGTTAATTACTCTTCCGAACTTACGTTCCTTCATGCCTTTCCATACTGCTTTAGTTAAATAAAAAGCAGATGTAAGGTTAATGCCTATAATAGCATTCCATTTTTCATCAGGAAAATCTTCGATAGGAGAAACATGTTGAATACCGGCATTGTTAATTAACACATCTATTTTGCCAAATTTTGCTACCGCTTCATCCACCATTTTTCTCAACTCCTCAGGTTTTAACATATTCGCATTACTAAACATTACCTCTACTCCATATTGTTTTCCTATATGATTGGCTATTTCTAGTCCATTTGTTTCTAATCCATTAAATACAATTTGATATTGTTTAGTTTTAGCAAATTCTGTAGCAATGCCTAAGCCAATTCCACTTGTGCTTCCTGTTATTAATACTGTTTTCATTATATGAGTTTTATGTCGTACCCTTTCTAGTTAGTTATCTTCAGGGTATTAACCCCATCAAATAGAGCATTGTATTGTCTTAAATTTTGTGTGGCACTTCCTGATATCAGTCCACCATCAAAAATTTGCCATTTCGATCCGCTTATTGTATCTAGTAATGTAAAATTATCAGCTTGTACTTTTACGCGCGCATTAGGGTCGTCTGGTAATGCAGTAGATGTGCGTTCAATCGCTACAAAGTCGCCCGGATTATTTGTAACAGTTTTTCTATAAACAATTATACCATTTACACCACCATTTATATAAACCCATCCTCCTGCTACTTGCAATTTAAAGTACAGTGGGTCGTTAGGATAAATAGTAATATTAACGTTTTGATAGGCTATATTGTCTTGAACTGTTTTTGATTTTTTCTTACAACCTACAATCACAGCAAGAGATATAACAGCTAAAAAGAATATGCTAATTTTTTTAAACATTACTTTCTGTTTGTAATAAACAAATACCTTTGTACAAATATACTAAAAAAGCAATATAATGATGATGGATTCTACTGAACAAACACCAAATAGTAAACGAATGATATTCCTTCCCATTATTTTATCTATTATTTTGGTATTTGGTATTTGGTTAGGTTATGTTTTAAGTAAACAAATTGCCTATGGTGCAGAAATCACTTCTAATAGAAACCCACATGGCTCCAACGACAAATTAAATAGCTTACTCGATTTTATTGAATATCAATATGTGGATACCATTAACAGAAAAAAGTTAGTTGAAAAAACTGTTACATCCATGTTAGAGAGTTTAGATCCACATTCTTCTTATATTCCAGCAAGTGATTTCAATATTGTCAATGAACCATTAGAAGGGAATTTTGATGGAATTGGCATTGAGTTTAACATATTAAAAGACACCATTCGCGTTGTAACTCCCATCGAAGGAGGCCCTTCAGAACGCATGGGCATAAAAGCAGGTGATAAAATTATTAAAGTAGATGGTAAAAATGTTGCAGGCATAAAAATAACCAACAAACAAGTATTTGATAAATTGAGGGGAAAAAAAGGAACACAAGTTTTAGTAACGATTAAAAGAAGTCATGTGTCGCAAGATTTGGACTTTAAAATTACACGCGATGCAATTCCTTTATATAGTTTAGATGTATCATATATGCTTAATAACGATATTGGGTATATAAAAATTAGCAAATTTGCTGCTACTACTTATGATGAGTATCTTAAAGCATTTAACACCCTTAGTAAAAAAGGTATGAAAAAATTAGTTTTAGATTTAAGAGGAAATCCTGGTGGATACTTAAATGCTGCTGTAGATATTGCCGATGAATTTTTAACTAAAGGTTTACAAATTGTATATACACAAGGCAAAGCAAGTCCAAAGAAAACATACAAAGCATCAGAGAGAGGAAGTTTTGAGAACAACGAATTAGTTGTGCTAATAGATGAAGGTTCTGCAAGCGCAAGTGAAATTGTAGCAGGTGCAGTACAAGATAACGACCGAGGAACTATAATTGGTAGAAGAAGTTTTGGAAAAGGACTTGTACAAGATCAAATTCAACTCTCAGATGGTTCTGCTATTCGTTTAACGATAGCTAGATATTATACGCCAACGGGAAGATGTATTCAAAAACCATACACAGATAATAATAATGATTATTATAATGAAGAATATGAAAGATATAATCATGGAGAATTATTAAATGAAGATAGCATCAAATTGGATAAATCAAAACAATTTAAAACACCTGAAGGAAAAACTGTGTATGGTGGTGGTGGCATTATGCCTGATGTATTTGTACCTATAGATACCGCAACATCAAACACTTATCTTAATAAAATCTTCTTCACTGGTGCTATTAATGCTTTTGCTTTTGAGTATGCAGATAAACATAGAGAACAACTAAAAAAATATAGCTCTGCCAAAGACTTTATTCAATCATTTAACATTAATGCTAATTTATTAAATGAGTTTTATAAATATTATTTTGATGAATACAAACTAACAATTCCTGTCCCATATAAAACTAAAACAGACGAAGCTTTAAAGCCATATTTAAAAGCATTTATTGGACGTGATGTATTTGATAAAGACGCTTATTATCCTATCATAAACGAAAAAGATAAATGTATTTTAAAAGCAGTAGAAGTATTAAGTCAAACTCAAGCTTTATAAAATTTGTTATAAACCAAATAAATATTTTAGAATGTAAAATTTTATTCGGTAATTAGAGATATAATTTATTTAACTATTTTCAATTTTATACAAAAAACCTTAGTGTCATTCTCATGAAACAATTTTTTTTAATAGCCATTGCTATATCTGGGTTAAGTTTATTTGCTCAAGTAGCCCCTAAAACTACAACCGCAAAATCAACTTTAAAACCAACTCCTAAAACTATATACCCTAAGCTAATAGAAATAGTTAAAAAGTCAGGAAATGAAATCTGTATCCCCTACAAAAAATACATGCTAGCAAATGGCTTAACGATTCTCATTCACGAAGATCACAGTAATCCAGTAGTATATGTTGATGTTACCTATCATGTGGGTTCTGGCAGAGAGCAACAAGGGCGTTCTGGGTTTGCACATTTCTTTGAACACATGATGTTTCAAGGTTCTAAACATGTGGCTGACGAACAACATTTTAAAATTATTACAGAAGCGGGAGGTACATTAAATGGAACGACTAATACCGATAGAACAAACTATTTTGAAACAGTACCTTCTAATCAATTAGAAAAAATGCTGTGGTTAGAGGCTGATCGTATGGGCTTTTTATTAGACTCTGTAACGCAACAAAAATTTGAAGTACAACGTGCCACTGTAAAAAACGAACGCGGACAACGTTATGATAATGCTCCCTATGGTTTAATATTTGAAAAAACCGGTGAAGCGCTTTATCCAAAAGGACATCCTTATTCATGGTCAACAATTGGCTACATTGAAGATCTAAACAGAGTTGATGTGAATGACTTAAAACGGTTCTATATGCGTTGGTATGGCCCAAATAATGCAGTACTAACAATCTCAGGAGATGTAAATCCAGACGAAGTTTTAAAATTAGCCAATAAATACTTTGGCTCCATCCCTCGTGGACCGGAGGTAAAAAATATGCCTAAACAACCTGCCGTTTTAACTGAGAATCGCTACATATCTTATGAAGATAAAGTAAAATTCCCAATGTTAAAAGTTACCTTTCCAACAGTGCCTAGCTTAGATAAAGACGAAGCTGCCTTAGAAGTATTAACCGAAATTTTATCAGGACCAAAAAATTCTCCATTTTACACAACATTTATTAAATCACAAAAGGCCGTAGCTGCCAATTGTTTTAATTATAATAAAGAAATAAGCGGACAGTTCGAAATTATGATTAGAGCTAATGCTGATAGTAAATTAGCAGACATTGAAACGATGTTATTTCAATGCTTAAACGAATGGGAGAAAAAAGGTGCTACTGATGCCGATATTAAGCGTTACAAAATAAACTATCAAAGCAATCTATATAATCGTTTAACTACCGTTTCTGGTAAAGGAGCGCAACTAGCCTCTTACCAAACATTTACCGGAAATCCGAATTACATAAAAACAGAGATTGCTAATCATTTAAAAGTAACTAAAGAAGATGTAATGCGCGTTTATAATACATACATTAAAAATAAACC
>JADLER010000143.1 GCA_020846025.1 Bacteroidia bacterium
AAGAACTTACTATCTGAAGGACATTACTTTGTTGGCGCGGCACTGGTGCGGCAAGATCCATTTGAAATTTATTTCCATGAACTTAATGTTGTATCTTTTACAGTAGTAGATAAACTCGATCCACAAACTAGCCGGGGAGACTATGCGGGTAATTTACCTGGCATTATAAGACCATACTTGCTTTGGGAAACAAAACAAATAAATTAATAAAATACAATGCTATTCAATAAAATTCATAACTATACTTCAAAAGTTA
The DNA here is from genome assembly GCA_020846025.1 of Bacteroidia bacterium. GTDB lineage: Bacteria > Bacteroidota > Bacteroidia > B-17B0 > Aurantibacillaceae > UBA4416. The sequence continues at coordinate 257 of JADLER010000143.1, forward strand.
AATTTGATTTAAAAACAATTAACGAAGGACATTATAAAATAAGCTATCGCGGAATAGAGACACTTAAATGTCCATTCGATTTTATAATTTACCAAATGATACTTTTTGAAGTTAAACCTGACTTAGTTATTGAAATTGGTACTAATAAAGGCGGAAGTGCATTATACCTCGCTGACCTACTGGAAATTAATAAGTTTGGACAGTTGCATACCATTGATATTAAAGATGAAGTGAATGATTTAGTCAAGAAGCATCAACGTATAAATATATTTAAGGATGGCTTCCTTGATTATGATCTTGGACTAACGAAAAATTACAAAAATATTCTAATTATTGACGATGCTTCGCATGAATATCACCAAACTCTCAGCGCATTGAATAAATTTAGTCCTATAGTAAGTCTTGGTTCTTATTTTATAGTGGAAGATGGTATTGTGGATAAACTTAGAATGAAAAGAAGATATAATGGAGGGCCACTTAAAGCCATTAAAGAATTTATGAAGAATAACGAAAGTTTTATTATTGAAAGAAGATGGTGTGATTTATTTGGAATTAATGCGACCTTTAATGTCAATGGTTATTTAAAAAAAATCAAATGATAAAATAATGGCAAAGAAATCGGACTGGACCGGGGAAAGACTTGAAACAAATATATTCAATCAAAACACTTTAGAGCACTTACATAGGTATTCTATTGCGCTAAATTTAGTACAAGATAAAACAATATTAGATATTGCGTGCGGTACAGGCTATGGTACAAATATTTTAGCAAGTAGAGCAAAAGCCATTGTAGGTATTGATGTGGATGAAAAAACAATTGAACAGGCGAGATATAATTACAGAAAAGGTAATATTGAATTCAAAGCAGGCTCAATTACATCCATACCGTATAAAGATAATTACTTTGATGTAGTTGTTAGTTTTGAAACGGTTGAACATATTGAAAACCATGAACTAATGATGTCCGAAATTAAAAGAGTACTAAAAGCGGATGGTATATTAATAATGAGTTCACCTGATAAACTTTATTACTCAGATATTCCAAATTATAAAAACGTGTTTCATTTAAATGAGTTGTACGAAAACAATTTCAAAGAATTAATTGAAAAATATTTTAATAATGTAATGTTTGCTTACCAGAGTTCGGGTTATTTTTCAATCATCATACCTGACAAAGAAAAATTTGTATTTGAAGCATTTACCGGTACATATAATAGCCTGGAAAAAATTCAAAACTGGGGTCCTTTATATTGGATTGCCATAGCCTCCGAAAATATAATGGATTCTAAATTTACACCCGGTATTTTTTCAGGGAATGAAATATTATCAAAACAAATAAATCAAAATTTGATAACTAATAGGAACTATCGGTTAGGTAAGTTTCTACTTTCACCATTTAAACTATTAAGTAATATTTTAAAATGGCTGAAGTAAGTGTAATCCTGCCAAACTTTAATCACTCCAAATTCCTAGAAAAGCGAATTTCAAGTATACTATACCAATCGTATCAAGATTATGAAGTAATAATTTTAGATGACTGTTCAACAGATAACAGCAAAGAGATAATAGAAAGATATCGTAGCCATAACAGAGTGAGCCAAATAGTTTATAATGATGAAAATAGTGGTTCAACTTTTAAACAGTGGCATAAGGGAATAGAATTAGCTCAAGGTAAATTTATATGGATCGCAGAAAGTGATGATTGGGCAGAAAAAAAATTTCTGAAAGAAACAGTTAATGTTTTACGACAATCCGATAGTGTTGGTTTAGTTTTCACTGCTTTTTTTAGAACAAATTCTGAGGGAGCAATTTTATATTCAAACAAAACAGATTATGAAGGGAAAATTGAACCTTACAAAATCTATAATGGAAAATTCTTAGTAAAGGATCAATTCTTGAGAGGTAACGCAATACCAAACACCAGCGCGGTCGTTTTTAAAAAAAATTGTTATGAAGATGTTGATAAGGAACAGTTGTTTTCGTTCAGATATATTGGAGATTGGTTTCTATGGATTGCTATCCTTTCAAAAAGCAATTTTGTATATATAAATAAAGAACTGGATTATTTTAGAGGACATTTAGAAAATGTTTCTTATAATGCAATAAGAAATGGACTTTATTCCACAGAGTCAATTAAAATGTTTAATTATTTCTTAAAAAATAGGATCTACGATAAAAAAGATAAAAGATTTATAACTAATAATTGGGCTAACCAGTACTTGAATTCTATTATAAGTCTTACTTTTGGTTTAAATATTCCAACATACATAAATGTGTTAGCCACGGGTATTAAATATGATAGATCATTATTAATCACCCTAATCAAATTATCTTTTACCAGAATAATTAGAAAAATTAAGAAATTATTTACATTACTTTAGCTAAAAAGATGTATGTATTGACATAAGATGTCCAAT
>JADLER010000144.1 GCA_020846025.1 Bacteroidia bacterium
ATTATATCCTTTCTTCGCTCCTTCTTGTGTCCCATAGCGGGTAATAACGGAGGAATCAATATCCAAAGTGAAATAATTGATGTTCAAATTATGAAAAAACCAACTAAAAAATGAACTTAATGCAAAATATAGCACACTTATAGATTGCGCAGAAGTTGATAAAATTGAAATCCCGAAGGAATTTATTAAGAATGGTATTTAAGTTCAACGTTTTTTTTAAACCATAGCATAAATTAACTGAAAAAGTCAAGGCAGTATAACATGAATATTTTTAAGTGTATCAAGAATCACTTTAAGGTCTTTTTCAAATTGCATTTTACCAAGAGTTTGTATTTCATCCACTAATCTCTCATGGCATAATTTGTATTTTATACCACTGGGGCATAAACACATTTCATTTCTACCAGGTAATGTATTTTCTATTAATGATTTTAATATCAAAGCAATAATATTTAGGTCATCTAAAGCTAACTTTTCTTTATAAAATTGTATAGTTCCCTTATCGTAATGCGCCCACTCTTCAAGTCCTTCAAAGTCCTTTGCGTCATACCTTAATTGCCAACAAAAATAACGATGTACATACTTTTCTATAAAATGTTTTATCGTAATTCCCTTTTTAGATTCTATTGAAATATTCTGTTCAATTTCAACACAAGCCAATCCGTTTTTATCAATATGTCTATCAATATCTCTTGGTATTTTTTTACTTAACTCGTATAACTTAGGAAATTCATTAGGGTATTTACTTGGTATAATAATTCCAATATCAAATTCACCTTGTATTACACCTTCATTATCCTTAATTGTAAACTTGCCATTTAATTTATTGTTAGCTATTAATTGCAACTCTGGATAAGATTCCAAAGTTGCAACTATATCTTTATCAAGAACCTGTTTTATCGTCTTAGCCATTAGAAGAAGGCTTGTAGCCTTGCGTTTGAGTTCTTAAATAATCCAAATTTAAGTTCGAATTAGGAACACTAACAGTTGGCTTTTTAAAGTATAAATTCCCATTTTCATCAGCAACAATTCCTGGATGTTTTCTTAAATAGCGTTCCCAATTAAATTCCCATTGTGTATAATTAAAACTTTCCTCAGGTATTTGAAAAATATAACGGTCTTCTTTACCAGTAATTGGATCAACTCTAATAGTAAAATGCTCTTGACTAATTAAAGAATTATCTTTAACGTTATCTCCAAGCATAATGCCATTACTTTTAGCATTAGATTGCATTTTACTAGCTAAACTGGTATGCAAACTGCAAGTTGTAATTTCACTACAATTTTTCATACCTGCCAAATGCCAAACAACATCTTCTTCTTTTCCAGTGTCAATTCCAATTCTAGTGTAAATTTTTTCAACGCCTTGCTCTGAAAATAAATTCTTTAAATCATTTTGAATAAAATAACTAAAAAAGCTAGCAGCGTTAATCGCATTTTTAACCGACTGCTCTTGCGTCATGTTTTTTCCTCCGAAATATACAAACAAACCATCTCCATGAAAACGTTGAACATAGCCATCAAAATACCAACAGGTATGAATAGCTGCTTTTTGTATAGTTGTAGTAATATTTGCAACTGCAAGAGGATAATATTTTCTAAACAATCCTGTTGAGTTTTTAATATCAATAAACATAGATGTTATGTAATGATTTTCAGTTCCATTGCTATTTTTTAAATACGAAAAATCAGGATGCGCACCAGGCGATTCATGATACTTAGCTTTTTTACCTGCTATTTCACTTAATTTTTCTAAACTATTAAATAAGTTCAAATCTTCCTTCTCATCATTAGAAGATAAACCACTTAAATTTTGTGTGCCTGAGAAGTTTGAAAAATTTTCAGAAAACAATCCTTTAGAAATGTCTCCTCTCTTTTTTCCATTTGTTAATGCGTTTTTTACGGCATCAGCGTAACTTTTATATATTAATTGTTCCATTATTGTTATTTATTTAAAATTATTAATCCAATTATTGTTAATAGTAATATTTGCCCTGCTAAAAAGTAGGTCGACCATTTCATCAGTGTAAACTTATTTTTCAAACCTATGGAAAGCAAGTGAGTTTGTTTAATAAAATCATTGTAGCTTTTTTCCTCATCAAGCTCTTCAAACATTTTCTGATATAAGTTATAGTGATAATGTGCCACATCACCAAAAAATAGCAAAGAGCCATTTGCATTATCCGATGGTTTATTCAGATAAGGTTTGATGGCCCAAAGTGCAGTGCTTAAAGAGAGCAAGTTTAAGATTATTGTAATCGCCATAATAATCATCAATGAGCATGATACTGTGTTGCTGTTTAAATATGAATAAAATCCAGTAACAGCACCCCCGAGCAAAAAGGTGTTAAGTGTTAAGTAAACATTACCCTTGTTGTTCACGCTATCATAGTAATGATCGTAACGACCTACTATAAACTTTAGTTTTTCAATTTTTTTCTCCTTCTCCATAATCTTAACCTTTAGGTGGATAACTATCATTACCGTACGAATTCTTCTCTCTAATCTTACCATCGGTTCTGTGTATGATAAGTTCAGATTTTTGATTTTGAGCAATTGATTTTCCTACAGCAATCGCTTCTTTTTGAGTGGGTGTAATTTTTACCGCTTTCTCACTACCAGCTGTTTTTACCGACCAGCCATTTTCTTTTTTGGTAACATGTACATTTTTTGCCATTGTTTTTTTTATTAATTCTGCTTCTAAAATTTTTCAGTCTACTCGAAGCATATAGCCAGATAATCAATTGGCTGTTTATGGTGGGCGAAAAGAAATTTTGTGGTTAAAAAAAATTCCCTAAGTTTGCGAACACAAAAAAACAAGCACCTGTTGCGGATTATCACAAAACAGGGTTTGGTACTAAATCAAAAAGGGTTGTCAAGATTTCCGAGGTCGTGCAGCCCTATTTATTTTATATTTAATCGTCTCTTACTGTCAATTAATATGCCATATAGTTTTATTTAACGAGAACTGTCACTTTAACATTTTTTAATTTAATCGCCGAATATAGCTGCCAGTAATAATACTCCCAAAGTTATTCCTCCAACTACTAATGCCGCTTTACCGAAACCCGACCAAAAATCATTTACAGGATTTTCTGAGTATTGATAAAGACTGGCTATTTCATTAGCAACTTCATCCATACTCTGGTAACGATACTCAGGATGATAAGCGGTCATATTATCAACAATTTCTTTTAACTTATTGTTTTGTATATCACCATCTACAGCCCCTGTAATCAATTCTCTAAAAATAACCCCTAAAGAATATATATCGGATCTCGCATCCGATTTACCATAGTTCCATTGTTCTGGCGAACAGTAAGGTGGAGTACCGATACCATTATAGTTGTATACTTTAGATTGTCTATGCACGAATTTGCCTATGCCCCAGTCGGCTATTAACGGATTACTATTATCAAACAAAATGTTTTCCGGTTTTAAATCGCGGTGTATTGCACCCTTAGAATGGGCGTAAGCTAAAGCTCGTGCTAAAACCAACACAATAGCCGATGCCGATTTTTCTGTAAGCCAATTCCCTTGATTGTTCATGATATTAATTTGTTGCCTCAACGACCCTTCTTTATAATACTTCATAACATAGTAAGGGTTATCTTGATCTTTATTATAGCTATTCACTGCTACAATATTCGGATGATTCAAGCTTTGCATAATATCAATTTCTCGAGCAAACATTTTCCAATTTCGTGGGTCCCATTTATTAAGCAATTGCTTTACCGCATAATAGATACCTTTGTTTTCATAAAGCGAAACAACCCCGAATCCGCCTTGATTTATAGTTCTAATTTTAACCATTGTTCCAAATAATTAATTGTTTACATTTACAAATGCACTAATAATATTTAATATTGTCAAGCAAATATGTAAAATGACAAAAATAACAATCTATGACAAAATTTCCTAAATTCAATATTTTCAAGCAATTTAACGAACAATTGTTAATAAGTATTACAATTCTTAATTTTTTTTACAATATTTGCATACAATTTTGTTAACCAATAGTCGTTACTAGCGTATAACAAATATAAAATTATGAATTCTCAAAATCAA
>JADLER010000145.1 GCA_020846025.1 Bacteroidia bacterium
AAACAAATTGCTTAACTTTTCATATAATTCCATTTTTTGAACCTGACTTAATCCAAAATCATCTAAGTATCGGTCGGTAGAAATAATTGCTATTCTCCATCTCAATTCATGGCCTATTTCCTCCTCATTCAAATGCGCAAGTACTTTCAATACAAAATTACTATCATTATGAAAAACAGTTTCAGCATGCATAATCGTCTTAAAACCGTAACGAATTAATTCACGCTTATACGTATCAATTTGAATTTTGTTAATTACACCTTTAATTAAAAGAGGTTGTAATTTTTTGTAAACTATTGATATCACCTCTTCATATGAATTACGCTTAAACAATAAGAATCTAATCCTTAAATGAAAAGTTGGGTCAACATACCTAACAAAAAAAAATTTCTCAATCAGGTTATTTTGACATAAATCCTCAATTATTGGATAAATGTATTCAACTAAAATTTTATCACTGGTCTTAACGCCACAATATATTTTATAATACATCCATTTATCGCCTACTGTGCTTATCGCATGTTCATCTATTTCGTAACACATAAGCTCCTTTACTTTAGTTTCTGATAACTCATCTTCTCTGATTACGATCGCTATACACTCGTTTGAATAGGATCTATTTGCTATATCTTTAATAAGAGGATTGACTTCTTCATCAAGATGCTCTTTTATGTTTGCTTCCTTGTTCTTTTTTAGCAAATCAATAAATGTTTCTAATGCAACATAAATATTTGTATCAATCAATAATTCATTATCACCTTCACAAAACAAAAATCGCCTTGGAAGCTTATATTTAGTTAAAAAATATTGCAATTGAACAAGTAAATCTTTCTCAGTCTTACAATCAATAATTTTCGCAAAATGTTTTAATTTAAAACACCATCTTGCCCGCTTAATAATTACACCTTTATAAACCACTCTTGGTAAAAATATAAATTCACGTTCCAATACTCCCCAGTTAAAAACAAATGATGTTTTATCAAAATACTGAGCTTGCATATCGCATAGGAAATGGTAAACAGGGAGACTTTTATAAGTATAATTATGCGCGTTGCTTAACCTAGGTATTATTTCCTTATTAAGTACCTTACTTCGCAAAATGACTCTATTATTTCGTATTGAAATCATAATATCGTTTAAGGATATTACTTTATCCTTATCTACACCCTCTTTTGCGAGATAAGGGATTTCATAGTGTCTTATTGATGGTCTAGATAAAATATACCCGGTTCTTGCTTCCGGCAAATGAACTATTTCTGCAATTACTTTGTTGGGCATTTTAACCTCTTCGATTACCGCTAGTTCTTTTATTAGTTCATCTATTTCCTTTTTATTATTACCAAAACGACTTATTAAGTTTGTTGCACTACAACCACCAGCCGCAATAAATTCAACTAAGCCTTTATCACTATCAAGTATTTTAAACATTACTGTCATTGTATGTGGAACTTCTAATGTTTTATAATCTATTGTGGTAAAATCCTCATCAGTTATTTCAATAATCTGTTTTCCTTCGCCAATTGCCTTTGTTATTATTGATAATAAAATACTCTGCAACTCATCCCAGACTATCTGTTTTTTATCATTATTACTTCCAACATCGATTTCATCGATGAGTGGGTTGATTCCATCAACGTCAAGAGTTGGATAGCCAACTCCCGTTTCGCAATCTAAAGCTATAAGAAGAGGTATCTCAAAATCTTCATAACGTTCATAAAATCTTTTTTTAAAATTCACTATAAGTTGGTTCTCATTATTTGGTGTTATTTTGTTTATGAAATTTAAAGCGATAATTAATTTATCCTTAATGATATTTGTTAGTTTAGCCTCTAAAGGCTTAATAAAAACATCTGTTTGCAATAAATTAGAATATTTTACTTCAGGAACAATAAGATTAATTAACGAATGAATTCTTTTATAATTGGTTTCATAATTAATAGGATTTATATCTGCTTCTAAAACAGTGTTCTTGATTTGAGCTAATGTAATTTTAAGCGTTATTATATTAATATCTTTGCTTATTGAATAAATATCTTCACACTTTGTTAAGATGACATCAAAAAATTCCTTTCCTGTTACATTTGGCTCTAAATCACTAACAATTAGTCCGCAACTTATTAAATCTTCCACTAGAGCTTTCACTTCCTTTAATTCAAATTGTGTTTCATTAAACAAACTTATTATTTCCTCAACTTTAAGCCCTTTACTACATTGTTTGAATATAAGATCTATATATTCGTTAAACTGTACTTGACTTAATTTGTGTTTTTTTTTATCAACGTCAATGTTACTCTCAATGTAGCGCCAGTAATCACCAATTCGGTAAAGGCTGGAATTAGGATAATATTTAATGTACTGTTTTATTGATGGGTGCTCCGTGACTGCATATGCAATTGCACAAACTACATCCATGTCTAGTTTAGTTCTTCTTTCATATGCTGCCGTATGATTTTCGGGTAAAAGAATTTTAGTTTCATCTGACCACTCGCCCAAAAATAGACCTGCAAACAAACCGAAAG
>JADLER010000146.1 GCA_020846025.1 Bacteroidia bacterium
CTAGTGAAGACAAGAAAGTGTTATATGGTGATAATCTTAAAACAAAAATATGGGATCCTGATATAGATAATGGAATAAATTGTGGAGCCTATGTTGATTATGACTCAAACAAACATGGTGATATTAGAAATGCAAATACGATGTCTAGTGCTTTATATGGTGCTGTTAGTGGTGCTGATAGGGTAATTCTTCAAGGGGAGGCACTAGATGAACTAAAAGAAGACAATGATTTAAAAAGATTTGAGTCTAATTTACTTAAAGAAGCGAAGGAAAAGAAGTCTTCTTTTGAGCGCACCTCCTCGAGACCAATATATTTTGGTGGTAACCCAAGTGGTAATGCATCAATGTTAACTCAAGGTATTGTTACTTTAACCTCTTTCGCATATTTACCAGCTCCTGCTGCATTACTTACATCCTACGCTCTTTTCCCTGAAACATGGAATTTAGCGGCAAGACCCGCCACTTGGGTTGTAGGAAGAAATTATGTTAATGCACAAGTTGATGTAAGCGCAAATGGTGTAATTCAGATAAAATATTCTCTCGTTGAAGCCAAGCTTGACTTAAAACCAGACAAGGATAAAAGTCTTGCTTATAAACTAGTAGCTACACCTCTAAGTATCATTTGGCCAGGGAATCAAAATCTTATTATAAATGCAGCGTGGAAAAAAACATACAAATAGTATGACATACTTAAAATTAGGTTCTACATTTTTGGTAATTACGTTACTACTGTACGTAGTATATTTTTTGTACAAACTTGATAATGATGAATATTATCGTCCCTGGTTTACCTTTAACTGTAAACAAATTCCACTAATTAAACCATATAGGGCTGGGAACTGTGGCGGGAGTGAGTGGATTTTAGATTATGGTGGTGAATTTGGAGACAAGATAGTTTCTATAAATATAATTGATTCAATAATAATTGCCGAAAAATATGATAAGTCTATCCCTAAAAACCTTAGAGACACAACTTGGTTTGTATACATACCACGTAAATATTTGCGTTATGAGTTTAAAAATAAAGCCTCATTTGATCAAGTTGTAGTTCAATACACAAAAAAAACATATAAGACAAAACCCACTGAAGAAGTGTTTTCTGAGTTTATCGACATAGGATACTTAGAATGGTTTCCAAAAGACATTAAAAGAAAATTCCATATTTGGAGAATAATATAATTCACAGTCAGGTGCAAGAATAAAGTTAGACACTTTTTATAAGAGCCTAAAACCCAAACAATACATCATATTACAAGTATCCTTCGAAAATTGTTTGACACATTCTTAGATGAATTGAATCAATAGGTCTTCCATTTTGAAATAAAAAAATTCTTGAAAATATTTTTGAGCCATCATAGCCCTTTTTGAGTGTGTTTACATTTTTTCTGTAGTAAGAACGGTAACATTTTTTCTGCTTCACCCTTTTTAAATCAAATCCCAACACAGGGTGGGGTGTATAGGGAGGGCTGGTAAATTTTACGGAGGGAGGGTATACGGTTGGTGAAGGGTATTGAGTTTATAGGTAATATGTATCGTAAATACGTGCTAATCCACTGAGCAATGACGTGCTCGTGTGGGGCGGTATGGGAGGGGTAAAATGAGTTAAGTGAGCTCGAAAAAGAAACTAAATAAAGTTATAACTGATAGACAGATTATTACAATAGTGGCACAAGAACCCACGCAAAGAGCCTTGCTGCATTCTTGCGCCAGGTTGCGGTTAACGGATATAAATCTCCTCCTTTTGAAAACAAGAACAAGGTGCTGATTTGATTTCAAAATTCCTATTTGCCCAACGATGTATTTCATTGAAATCTATATCATCTACTGTAATATATTTTGAGATCGCTTTTGATAGTTTTACGAACTTTTTAGAAGAAATTCGGGAAATCTTCTTTTTTAATTCTAAACTCAAATATGTCCCTGAATGTTTACTTAAATATCCAATGAACTCTTTGTAGTCAAGGTTTCGAAATCCCTTTAACTTGAAAAAAAATCCATCTTCTAAACTATATGCTAGTATGTAATCGCAATTAAAGTGAATAGAATTTCTTCCTAAATCAAAATATAATATCTTCTCCAAATCTGAATTTGACTTGAGATTATAATTCGGATACTTGTCGCTCAATATATTGTTGAAAAAAGCTGTATCCTTCAATGCTCTAGCGCAAGTGTCATAAGATGTAATTCCGTTTATATTGAGCATTCTCTCTTTAATGTATTTATACTTTCTGACTTTAATTTTTATAAATAGAATTTTTTCAATATTCTTGGAATTAAGATAACTATAGTCTAAACTATCAATTTCATTAAGCTTATTTAGCCCCAAAAAAGAGGACATCTTCTCACATCTTACAATATCAATCAGCGAGTTAGCTACGGATATAGAATCCATTTTTTGGGAAAAAACAGAAACACAAAAATTACAAATCAAAAAGAGCATTAATGCAACTTTACTTCTTTTTCGGACCTTTCCCACTATTATAAATTTTTCTTTCATATTCATCTGCATAATCTTCATTTTGACCATCACCATTTTTAATATAGCCATCTGGATGACCAAGACCATGAACCAAAACACTTGTCATTTCGACTATAATTTCGTTTTCCTTGACATTTTGAAGTCTTAATTGTACCCTTCGTATAATCGGATTCCTTTGTCCATTAACATTTATATATTCTATAAAGGCTGTACCCTCAGTGGTTAACCCACCATTGGGCATAACAATATAATCTTCTTGAGTAGTTATAGGAATGTCAAGAATCTTACCGTCAACTTCATATTTGTCCCATCTGTTAAACTCCTTTTCATTCTTTAATCGAAATTCAGAAATTACTTTATCGGTAATTTTTTCAAAATAAACTTGTTTATCGAATTCTTCTTGAGCTCTACTTACA
>JADLER010000147.1 GCA_020846025.1 Bacteroidia bacterium
AGAAATTGTACTGAGTGCCAAAAAATGGGATATTGGAATTATTGTGGGGGTGCCAGCTTGGGTACAAATTTTATTAGAAAGGGTAATTGAGCATTACCAAGTAAAAACCATACATGATATATGGCCTAACTTAAGAATATATGTTCATGCAGGAGTATCCATTGAACCATATAGAAAAAGCATAGAGCATTTAACCGCCTTTCCTCTAATTTTTTCTGATTCTTATTTAGCTTCTGAAGGATTCATTGCCTATCAGGAACGTCCAAATCCTCAACAAGGTATGCGTTTGTTTTTAGATAATGGTTTGTTTTATGAGTTTATCCCATTTGATGAGAAAAATTTTGATCAGGATGGAAATCCAAAACCAACGGCAACTGCACTTACTATTAAGGATGTAGAGTTAGGTAAGGATTATGCTTTGCTTTTAAGTTCTTGTGCTGGTGCATGGCGTTATTTAATTGGCGATACCATTCGATTTACAGATTTAGAACACGCTGAAATTGTAATAACAGGTCGTACGAAACATTATCTTAGTTTGTGTGGTGAACATTTGTCGGTTGAAAATATGAGTAAAGCAATTCGCATGACTGCTGATAGCTTGAAGATTAATATTAATGAGTTTGCAGTGGCTGGTATTCCTTATGAGAATCTATTTGCTCATCATTGGTATATAGGTTCAGATAAATCTGTTTCTGAAACTGAAATAAAAGAAAAGATAGATTTTTATTTAAAGGAGTTGAATGATGATTATAGGGTTGAAAGAATAGCGGCTTTGAAAGAAATTTTTGTAACGGTATTACCAGATAAGCAATTTATCGATTTTATGGCTTCAAAAGGTAAGTTAGGATCTGCACATAAATTTCCACGTGTGCTAAAAGGTAATATGTTAGAAGATTGGAAAAATTTTATAAATAATCATCCTCTACAGTTTTGATTTTAGGATTAATATATAATGCCATTATTTTAATTATTCTGTTGGCCTTTTCCTTTGGCCCAGCATTTTTTGCGTTAATTAATACTGGTATTAAGTATGGTTATAGAACGGGCTCATTTCTTGCCATTGGCGTTGTATTAAGCGACTTCTTTTTATGTTTAATGGTTTGTTTGTTGGTGTATTTTGGTATGGCTAATTTATTACACTCAAGTGAAACTCAAACTTTCTTCGCTATTATTGGTGGCGTTGTTTTAATAGTGTTTGGTGCTTTCTTTTTTAAGAAACAGCCTGTAAAAACAGATGAAGTTATAGATATGGAAAACCAACTTCCGAGTCCAAAATTTATGCTTTTAAAAGGTTTTTTCTTAAACTTATTTAACCCATCTGTTTGGTTATTATGGTTAGCTAATGTAACGGCTGTGAGTAAAGTAATGGATTATTCATTACCTAAAATGATTATATTTTTTAGCCTTGTTTTATCAACTGTTTTAGCTGTGGAGCTGTTTAAGGTAAAGTTAGCGGGTAAAATTAAAAATTATCTTACCGATAGAATTATGACTATTGTAAATTATCTAACAGGCATTGCATTAATCATATTCGGATTGATTTTAATTTATAATCATTATTTTAATAAGTAAAAATGGCCTCAGGTGTTTTCGATGAACTAAAAAAGAAGCTTGAAGAAAGCATAAAGTCTTTTCCATACATATACATGTTTAAGTTTATTATTAAAGCAGATAATAAAACTATGGCATTAGTAGAAGCAATTTTTGATGAAGATGCAGATATTATACAAAATCAATCATCAACTGGTAAATATATAAGTATAACGGTTAAACAAGTGGTGATGGGTGTTGATGAAATTATTGAGGTGTATGAAAAAGCCGCAAAAATTGAAGGAGTAATCTCGTTATAATGTCTGTTTTTGAATTAAATAATCAAAAGTTTATAATTAAAGTTAATTCCCTTGGTGCGGAATTATGCTCAGTAATTTCCAATGATACTGGAATTGAATATATCTGGCAAGCTCAAAAAGATGTCTGGGCTAGATATGCTCCTCATTTATTTCCAATTGTTGGAAAATTAAAAGATAATATTTTTAATTATCAAGGTGTAACCTATCAGCTTTCTCAGCATGGCTTTGCACGCGATTCAGAATTTGTTTGTATAGAAAACACAAATAATACATTGAAGTTTGAATTAACTGCTCATCAAGAATCATTGTCCAATTATCCATTTCATTTTTCTTTCCAAGTAATGTATCAATTAACAGATGATATGATACTAATTACGTATAAAGTTTTTAATCCTGATAATAAGGAATTATTTTTTTCAGTTGGCGCTCATCCAGCTTTTAATTGCCCCTTACAATCTAATGAGACTTTTGAGGATTTTACTTTAGAATTTTTTGATAAAGAATGTTTAGTAATTACTCAACTAAAAGATGGATTACTAACTGACGAGACATTAACAATGAACCTACAAGCAGGTTGTTTGCCTGTGTCAAATAAATTATTTGTAAATGATGCCTTGGTTTTAACGGGCAATCAAATTAATAAATTGGCATTAAAGTCAATGAAATCAAAACATGGGGTTGAACTTTCAGCGTATAATTGGCCTTATTTTGGGATTTGGACTAAAAATGATACATCTCAGTTTATATGCTTAGAGCCGTGGTATGGTATTGCAGATAGCTATTCTCATAAAGGTAATTTGGAGGACAAGAAAGGTGTTATAAAATTAGATCCATTTCAAAACTTTGAGTGTAATTATTCTATTCGTTTTTTTTAAATGTTAAGAGATAAGTTTTATAAAAGTACATTTGTTTTTAAACTACTCTTATGGGTTGTCTTAATAGTAACTTTTCAACGCATCTTATTCTTCGTTTTATTCTATAACCAACTAAAAGACTGCACTCTTTTCGAGTATTTTAAGGTATTTGTAATCGGACTTCTAACCGATACAATTTCTCTGAGCTATTTTTTATTACCAACTTGGCTAATATTAATCTTTTTTAATATTCGAAATCCACTTATTAAAAGGGGTTCTCTTGCATGCTTTATCATTGGGTTTAGCTTGTGGAATATATTGAACCTTTCAGATTTAGGATATTTTCCAATTACCAAGAAAAGAATGGGTGCTGAGATATTGGATATACTGCCAGAAGTTCCAGCTTTATTATCCGCCTATTTAACCTCGTATTGGTATTTATTTGTCATACTTATTTTATATGTATTTTTCACTTCCTATTTTTTTTATAGGCAATTACAATTGTATCAAACTAAACATAATACGCTTACCTATAAAGGATTAAATATATTAGTTTTATTATTTGGATTTTTTACCGCATTACGTGGAGGTTATGGTATTCGTCCTTTTATGCCTTTTGATATTCCATCTATGGTTGATCCTAAGTTGCAGTGGTTAGCAAGTAATACGCCCTTTCAGTTTATTCATACATTAGAAAATAAAAACATACCAACTGAAACTTTCTTTGAAGAGTCGGATGCTGAACATACCATTCAGTTTCAAAAATACTTTCTTTCAAA
>JADLER010000148.1 GCA_020846025.1 Bacteroidia bacterium
GTTTTAACAGTTACAGGCAAATTAGTAGATTTAACAACGGCTTTCGTAAGCTTTACCATTAAATCCACATCTTTTAAAACACCCGCTCCTGCGCCTTTGCATACTACTTTTTTTACTGGGCAACCAAAATTAATATCTAACAAGTCGGGTTGTGTAGCATCTACAATTTTAGCCGACAAGGCCATAGCTTCTTCATCTCCACCAAAAATTTGAATTCCGATGGGTTTTTCATAATCAAAAATATCTAGTTTTTTACGGCTTTTAATAGCGTCTCTAATCAATCCTTCGCTACTAATAAACTCGGTGTACATTAAATCGGCACCGTATTGTTTACATACATATCTAAATGGTGGGTCACTTACATCCTCCATAGGAGCAAGTAATAAAGGAAATTCTCCTAACTCAATATTTGCAATTTTTACGATGGTGCAAAGATATAGATTTTATAAATTACTCCTCAATAGAACTTATATCATTTACTGAAGAACCATCCAAAGCTTCAAATACTTTCCATGTATTGTAAACACTTTTATTTAAGCGATTACTTAATACAATTATGGTTACACTATCTCTCAAGCGTCTATGAAAAGCAGTTCTATATCCATGCCACCAGCCATTATGAAAAACTTCTTTTTCTGAGTCATTCATATTTTTCATTCTCCAACCAAAACCATAATTTGCTTCTTTTCTTTCTGGACTATATGGTTGATAAGCCATAGCTTGTGTTTCGGGTTTTAAAATTTTATTTTGATACAAAGCAGCGCTCAATAGAAACAAATCATACGTTGTTGTATAAACACCTTTATCACCCACCGAACCATCGTATCGATCATTGGCTACCCAACCATATTTCATGGTATAACCATGTGTAATACTCTCTTTTGTACTATCAATATTAAGTGCTGTATAACTATGTTTCATTCCTATTGGCTTGAAAATCTGTTCTTTTAGAAAATCAGTATAAGAAAGTCCAGATATTTTTTCAATGATGAGGGCCAGCAAAATATAATTGGTATTACAATAATTAAATTTTCTATCAGGGGCCATCCAAGGCTTTGGCTTATGTTCAATCATAATGTCCAATATTTTTTGATTACTCACCCATTTATCTTCTGGGCTTAGGTATTCGGGACAGAAATAGGTATAATTAGATAAACCTGAACGGTGCGTTAATAAATGTTTTACGGTTATATCTTTATAAGGGAAACTATCTAAGATATCGCACACCTTAGAATCTAAATTTAATTTATTCTCTTCATATAATTTTAAAGTAGCAATGCCCGTTATTACTTTTGATATAGACGCTAATTGAAACAATGAGGTATCGTTTAGATGAATGTTTTTCTCTTTGATAGCATATCCAAATGATTTTTGATAAACAATTTGACTCCCCTTTGCTACTAGTACATTACCATTAAAGGCATCTATTTTTGATAAATTAGTAAAAATCGTATCAATACTTTTTATTTCTCTATCATACTTCAAAGTATCTATTAAAGAGCGCACGACAGGTTTTTGAGGAGTATTAAAAAGCTCAATTTTGCCAGAACCTTCGGATTGATTTACTTTTAGTAATAGAAGCCCTACCAATAAAAATGGTGTTATAATTTTTAAAAATCTCATTTATACGCAAGGCAATTCTACTCAAATTAAAAGAAAGTTAAAATAGCTCTAACCTAAAAGTATCAAAATACTATTGTTAATTACAAAATATCCTCAAATTTCACATCTCTATTAAACTCACTTTGTTTACAATTATTTGTGGCTTTTAATTCAATCAGATGTTATAATGATATTTTTACAAAGTTGAATTAATTAAAACTTTTTGCTATGTCAAAACATTTTTTCTTACTTGTTGGTTTATTAGTTACTTATGTTTCAATTTTGGCTCAACCCAAAAAAGAGTATTATGATAATGAACAAACTCAAATAAAATCTGAAACAAATATTGTGAAAGGGATGCCTCATGGTCGTCATGTTGAGTATTTTAAAAATGGACAAATATCTAGGAAAGGCTCTTTTTACAATGGGAAAGAAGATAGCACATGGTATTTTTATTATGAAGACAAGACTTTAAAAGCCATTGAAAATTATCATCGAGGAAAAAAAGAAGGCCACAATTTATATTATTTTAAAAATGGAACTTTAGCTCAAGAAACAGTTTTTAAGAACAATCTAGCTGATAGCGTTTGGACATCTTACTACGAAAATAAAGCCGTAAAAAGTCGTGAAAGTTTTGCGAATGGAAAAAAACAAGGTGATTGGATATATTATTTTGAGAATGGAAAAATAGAAAGTGAGGGAAAATTTGAAAATGATTTAAAAGATGGAAGCGTTAAGACCTATTATAAAAATGGGCAATTGGCAAGTATTACTAATTACTGCAAAGGCGTGTTGTGTGGAAAACAAGAAGAACACTATGAAAACGGAACACTTAAGTTCGAAAAAGAATACATTGATTCAGTAACTATTCTTTTAAAAACAATGAATGACCCTACTGGCAAAGCCATTGTAAGTAATGGTAATGGCACCATAACAGCACAGTACAACAACGGACTAATTAAAGCGCAAGGTGCTTATAAAGATGGTTATATGAATGGGATTTGGCGATATTTTCACACAAATGGTGAGTTGGATTATGAAGCTAATTATGAAAAAGGTATTCTAAATGGCTTATACTCTTCTTATTACCCTAATCATAAAGCAAAAAGCGAAGGATCATTTACTAATGGTAAAAAAAATGGGAAGTGGAATTTCTATACAGAAAATGGGAAGAAAGAAATGGAAGGCTATTTAAAAGATAACTTGCGCGATGGTTTATGGACTTACTATTACAGTAATGGAAATAAAGAATCGGAAGGCAATTTTACTAATGATAAACAAACAGGAACTTGGGAATATCTTTACCCAACAGGCGAAAAATGGAAGTCAGGAAATTTTGATTTTGGTTTAAAAACAGGTACTTGGACTACTTGGTTTGAAAATGGAAAAAAACTACAAGAAGGACCTTATGTAAAAGGCAAAGAAAATGGTTTGTGGCAAAGTTGGTACAATAATGGTCAATTAAAAGATCAAGGAAGCTTTAAAGATGGAAGCCTTACTGGTTTATGGGAAGGCTGGTACATAAATGGCAAAGCCAATTACAAAGGTAATTATAACGAAAAAGGAAAGAAACAAGGATTTTGGGAATATTGGTATGAAGGTGGTCAATACCGCGAAAAAGGCTCTTATGTTAGTGGTATTAAACATGGACATTGGACTACCTTTTATGAGAAAGGAAATTTTGTAGATAGTGATGGAAATTATAGCAAAGGAAAACAACATGGCCTTTGGAAATACTATTATGAAACAGGTGGTATTATGAAAGAACAACACTTTAAAGATGGACGTTTGTCGGGCAAAGCAACCTCCTATTTCACAAACAATATGATACAATCTGTATGTAACTACAAAGTAATGAATGACAAACGCAAAGGTAAAAAACAGAGTGTACCTAATGGCGAATGGATTTTTTATGATAAAAACGGAAAAGAGATAAGCCGTATTACTTATAAAGATGGTGTGAAAAAGTAAGTAATATATTTAGGACTTTAATTGTTAAAATTATATATTTACATAATTAAAACTGAATATGGTATCTTCTCTTAAATACATCGCTTTAATCATAGCTTCTCTCATAACACTAATTGGATGTAATAATGTAGCCAAACAAGATGATATAGAATCAATTGATGTAGAACCTGTTAAAGTAGGAATAGATTCACAACATGTTTCTGCACAAAATGTATTCAATACTATTATCTCACGTGATGAAATTCTTAAACTTATTTCACAAGCCAATGCTGAATATGACCCTGCTTTATTAAGTAATCCTGATGCTGTTTCAAATTATGCTTTAGAAAATATACGAGCATTAAACTTTGGTGTGTATGGCGCAGATTTAATTATAGCTAGTATTTATGAGCAAACACAAGAATCAATGTTATACTTTAAATGTGTAAACATCATTGCTAAAAGTATTGGCGTGGCTAATGCCTTTGGTGAAAATTTAGGTGATAGAATGAACGCCAATCAATCAAATAGAGATTCAATCTTAAATATTATTACGCAAGCATTTAAAAATGCTGATAACACACTACGTAGTAATAATCGTCCTGGAGTATCATCTTTGCTTGTTGCAGGCGCATGGATTGAGGGGTATTACGTAGCTTGTCAAACCGCCAAAGCAACTCAAAACGAAGCTATTATTAAAGCCATTTTTAACCAAAATGAATCTTTAAATAATTTAATAGAGTTACTTTCTTCCTCTAAATTGCCAGAAGATTTAAGTTATGTTATTTCTGGATTAAAAGAAATTAAAAGTATATTAGATTCAAAAACAGATAAAGATTATTCTATTAAATCAATTGAAGCACTTGATGCTAAAATCACTACATTACGAACAACCATCATTTCCTCAAAATAAATGTCTATTATTTTACCTGTAAATGGCATAAACCCTCAACTTGGCGATAATTGCTTTGTTGCCCCAAATGCCACTATTGTAGGTGACGTTGTATGTGGTAACGATTGTAGTTTTTGGTTCAACGCAGTAGTAAGAGGCGATGTAAATTCTATTATACTTGGTAATAAAGTAAATATTCAAGATGGAGCAATTATACATTGCACCTATCAAAAAACCAAAACCATACTAGGCAATAATGTGTCGGTTGGTCATAATGCTATTGTTCATGGTTGTACTGTGTACGATAATGTTTTAATTGGTATGGGAGCGATTGTGATGGATAATTGCGAAATTGGTTCAAATAGTATTATTGCCGCTGGAGCTGTTTTAACCGAAGGTACTAAAGTACCTTCTGGTTGCATTTATGCAGGAGTTCCAGCAAAAAAAATAAAAGATATTTCTCAGGAACTCATTAGTGGAGAGATAGACCGTATTGCTAATAATTACCTCATGTATAGCAGTTGGTTTAAATTAAAGTGAATTTA
>JADLER010000149.1 GCA_020846025.1 Bacteroidia bacterium
CATACCTAAACCACCACCTCCTTTTAAGGACATTTCACCGTTGTTTAAAACAGATTTGTAATAGTCTTTTAATTGATCTTTGCTTAAAGCATTTACTTCATCTAAACGAGATTTTAATCCGTGAATATTCTCGTTTAAAATGTAGTTACCAGTTAAGATGTTATAAGCTCCATCATTTTTTGCAATCATAAATATTGCACTACGATTTTTATCACCATTATAATCAGTAGCATCATCCATGTGGTGATATAAATTTTGAAGACATTCAACCAAAACATTATAAACTTTCTTTTTTGTTTTTGGTTCCTCCTGCATATTATCCATTTTATTCTCCATAATTTGAAGAATAGAAGTTAATAATTCAGAAGTTATATCTCCCTTAAAGGATAAGAGTATATTATTCTTATCCATTTTATCGTATATGTTATAAACATCAATCATATAAGGGCCGATTGCTTTTTTTATTTCATTTTAAAAGATACAGTTTGACCATTTACTGTAAAGGTAGCGTCATCGTCGCAAGTACCATTACCAAAATCAACTGTTCTAGTTTTGTATCCATCAGGTGTTAATTCTAAACTACCAGATGTTATATATTTACAATCACCCTTTTTAATTAATGGGCTAATAATATTTGTTGTGAAAGCACGTCCTTCTCTGTTTACACCACTACTACTGCCTGTAATTGAGATAACATCATCTGATTCTGTACTTGTACCAGCTCCTGCTGTTTGTGTAATTGTTTTTGAACCTGCATAATCAATATTCCATGAACCATTTGTGCAATGACCGTTGATTACTTCTACAGTACAAGTTACAGAATTTGTTCTTGTAATTTTTACTTGACCTGTGTAAGAAACACCATTTGCTTTATATGTTACTAAATCAACTGTTACTTGATTTGTATCAATGTATGAATATCTTCTTGGTAAAGTAATATTTATTTTTCCTGTTCTATATATACCATCAGAACCAACACAACCCACTGTGCCATAGTCAATTTGGAAGGTAACAGGGCCATTTTGATAATATCCATTTGCATTACTTATTGTGTCTTGAGCAGGATTTGCAGTGTTAGTACCACCTATTGCTCCTAATACAGTCCAAGTTTCACATGTAGCAGCTAAACGCTTTATCCCTGCTTCTTGAATTCCTTTACCATTTGTTACTGGCTGTATAGCCATAAATTGTTGTTCACAAAGGGCGTTATCAACTACTGATTGAGTTTCGTTATCTACTTCTGTTTTCTTTTTACATGAATTAAAAATAACAATAGACGAAACAAGAATTGCTGACGATATAAATTTAATTTTTTTCATTTTCAGTTTGTTTGTGTGTTTTTAGACAAAAAAAGTGCCAAAATTCAAACAATCAAATTTAATAAATATTATTTAAATACAAAATAGTTTTGAAAATATTTTTTCACACCTTAATACCAATTACTAAAACATCGTCAATTTGCTCTCTTTCTCCTTTCCAATCCATTAATTGTTGGTCTAATTCTTTTTGTTGTTCTTGCATACTGTATAGGTGTATAGAGCAAAGTAAGTCTTGGAAACGTCTTACCATAAATTTTTTACCTTTTGGACCTCCGAATTGATCGGCGTATCCATCAGATGACATATAAAGACAATCATTTTTTTGTAATTGTCTGGAGTGTGTTGTAAAAGTTCTAGCTGTTTCTAATTGGGCACCCCCAATAGGATATTTATTTCCATCTATTTTATCTAGTTCACCTTCGTTATTAATAATCATTAAGTTTCTAAAAGCTCCGGCCCAAAGGCAATGTCTAGTATCGGTATTTATTGCTAATAATGAAATATCCATTCCATCATTTGTATTAATGTTATTATGTCCTTGTTTTAGGGCAGCCTGTACACCTTTGTGTAATTCTTCTAATATTTGACCTGGATTTGAGAGGCCTTTTTCAGATACAATTTGATTTAATAAATTATGACCAATCATACTCATAAAAGCACCTGGTACTCCATGTCCTGTACAATCTACTACTGCTATTATTTTATAATTATCTTTTTCTCCAAACCAATAAAAATCGCCACTTACAATGTCTTTTGGTTTATATAAAATAAAAACATTCTTTAGTTTAGAGTAAATTAATTCTTTTGCAGGTAAAATTGCTTCTTGAATTCGTTTAGCGTACTCTATACTACTGGTTATATCTCTATTTTTTTCGGCTAATTCTTTGGTTCTTTCGGCAACTTTTGATTCGAGAATCTTGTTCTCTTTTTTAATAGTATTTGTTCGGTAGTTGATAAAACCAAAAACGAGTACTGTGGTTAAAATAATGGCAGTTATATAAAACCAAGTTGTTTTCCACCAAGGAGGAATGACTTGTATGTGTAATTCGGTAACTTGCTCGTTCCAAACGCCATCGCTATTGCAAGCTTTTACTTTAAAGGTATAGTCGCCACCTGGTAACTCGGTATATGACACGTATCTAATTTTTGAAGGTGACGACCAATTTTTATCATAACCTTCAAGTAGATACATGAATTTATTTTTTTCAATATCAATGTAATCTAATGCAACTAATTCAAAAGTAAAGTAGTTTTCTTTATGTGTTAGTTTAATATGTTTTTTAAATATGATAGATGTGTCAGATTCAATATCATTACCTTGGCGGCTATATGAATAAATATAAGAGTAGGGGGCAGTTGAATTTTCTTTTATAGATAATGGGTCAAAATAATTCAAACCAGCAATACCACCCACTAATATTTTCCCGTCTTTACATAAAAAAGATGCTCCTTGGTTAAACTCACGCGCTTGAATACCATCATTTGTATTATAGTTTTTAAAGGCGCTACCATTTTCATTTTTTATATTGGGGTTGAATCTTGTTAAGCCTGAATTTGATGGTAACCACAAATTATTTTGCTGATCGGGTATTACGGCATAGATGTAACTATTAGGTAATCCATCTTTCTCAGAATAAATAGTAAATTGTTTTGTTTTTAAATCAAACTTATTTAAACCATTACTTGTTGCAAACCAATATAGGCCTTTATTATCTTTATAAATATCATTTACTGAGTTAGAGCTTATAGAATTTCGATTTTCATTATGTTTATATGATGTTATAAATGGTTTATTTGTGTTATTAATAAAGTCAACAAAACACACTCCACCGCCATCAGTTCCTAGTATGAGTGTATTTGTGTTTTTATCTTCATATACACAAAATATATTATTTGATGGTAAGCCCTCGTTAGTTGTATATCTTTTAATTTCATAAGTATTAGGATTTATAGCATACAAGCCGTCTTTATAGGTTGCTACCCATATAACACCATTTTTAGATTGAATAATCTTCATAACTGTTCCTCCTAAATATTTATCAGCTAATAAATTTTTAGTTGATTTGTTTTTAGGATTATATATCACAATACCTTGACCATAAGAACCAATCCATATATTTCCATCGTGATCTTCTAATAAACTAAGTACAGTATTGATCTTATGTTTTTTTAAAATATGATTGTAATTTGATACTTCATTTGTTGATGGGTTTATATTAAATAATCCATTTTCGGTACCAACTAAAATATTTTGATTGGTTAATTGATAGATAGAATAAACAAAATCGTTATCAATACCATTTCTAGAATTAAAAACTGGAAACTTATTAAGTGAATTAAAAAAGATATTAACCCCATTTTCTTCAGTTCCTAACCATAAATTTTGTTGTTTATCTTTTAATAAACAGCCAATTTTGTTGCTAGAAATTGAATAAATGGTACTTTCATTTTTTTGCTCGATAGTATATGTTTGGTTTTGTAAATTAAATTTCACCAAACCTCCCCAAGTACCAAACCATAAAATTGTAGAATCAGCAGAAACAGATAAACATTTAACTCTATTATTATATCTGTTTTTTTCGTTAAATGAAAATACAGATTTATATTGTTTAGTGTTTATATCAAAATATAATAAACCTCCATCTGTTCCTAATATTAATTGGTTTTTAAATTGTGTAATGGAGTATATATTTTTTCTTCTTAAGTTAACATCAATATTGCTTTTGTCCTTTTCCTGAAATTGTTCTGGTAACTCGTATCGAATTAATTCTTTGGTTTTAACATCTAATTCAAAAACATCGTTTCCCTCAGATCCAATCCATATTTGACCTTTTGTGTCTTTAAAAATTTTGGTAAATACAGTCTCCGCTTGATTTTGTGAATAAAAAATTTGAGTAAACTTTTTAGTTAATTTATTAAAAATATTGACGCCATTTATCGTCGAAACAATTAATTCATTGTCATTTAATTCGCAAATATCTTTAACTTCATTACTAGAAATAGTATTGATACTTAAACCCGATGTGAAATTTGTAAATGTTTCAGTGTTTTTATTAAATAAAGATATTCCACTTCCGTTTGTTCCAATATATAAATCTCCTTTGCTATCTTCGATAATGCAGCGAATATTATTAGAGCCAATTGTTTTGGGATTAGAGGGAATATTTTTAAAAATTTTAAAATGATATCCGTCGTAACGGTTTAAGCCATCTTGCGTACCAATCCAAATAAAATCGTGCGAATCTTGAAAAATTGTATTAACAGTAACCGCTGATAATCCTTCATCTACACTTAAATGTTTAAACTTCATGTTTTGACTATTTGCCATCATTTGTATCAACACAAATAATAACACATATTTCACATAAGTTGATTTTAATTGACTCATAAAACTTAAAGAGTGTATAAATTTAGTAAAATTGTATAAATCTCAATATTTTTTTAACCTTGTAGTAAAAATTAGGTTTTGGATTTTAACAAACGAAAAGATATTGTTTTTTTAGTATTAGCTGGATTTTTTATTACTAATGCTATTGTAGCTGAACTAATAGGAGGGAAGCTTGTTCAATTTTTTGGGCTTTTTACACAAAGTATTAGCATTATTATGTGGCCCATTATTTTTCTCTTAACCGATTTAATAAACGAATACTATGGAAAGAATGGTGTTAAAAAACTAACTTATATAACCGTTGGATTAATTTCATTCACCTATATCATTCTATCAATTTCTATATCAATTCCAGCTACTTCCTTTTCACCTGTTTCTGATGGAGCTTATACAACTGTATTTGGTCAATCGCAATGGATTATTGTTGGAAGCGTTACCGCCTTTTTAGTGTCGCAGTTAGTTGATATGCACATATTTTGGATGTTTAAGAAACTGACAGGAAATAAGTATATCTGGTTAAGAGCAACTGGTAGTACTGTTATAAGTCAAATGATTGATACATTTATTGTTCAGTTTATTGCTTTTGTTGTTCCTGGAAAATGGCTATTTTCCGAATTTATAGTGAATGCTTCTTGGGGATATGGCTTTAAGTTAATTGTAGCTATTGTTTTAACACCAATTATTTATTTAGGACATTATGTAATTGCCTATTACTTAAATAAAAAAGAAGAGGCAATTTAAAATTATTATATTGTTAAACCCGCTAATTTACTAGCCATTACATTCACTAAGTCTTGCAGTGGTTTTTCAGCCATTGCTTTAATAAATGGATTCATATCACCTTCAAGTTCAACATTGGTTTTATTTTGTTCTATAAAATGAATGTGTAAGGTGAATACAAATTTAGCAATGCCAGTTGTTTCAAAGGTAATTCTATTAAAAGGTGATTTTTCTTTTATTTTAATTGTTAAAGGCATTAACCCTTTTATACCAAATGAGCATTGCTCTGAAGTACATTCAAAATTTTCAATTTTATCTTCAGGTAACAGATGTTTGAAATTATGAAAGTCTGACATAAAATTAAACAATTCTGCCACATTAGATTGAGTGGAATGCGTATTACTTATGATACTAAAATATGCCAAAACAAAGTTAAGCTAATTGTTTCCAAGTCATTGGGCTAGTGCGCCATTCGGTTAATGACTCCACATCGGCTTCGGTAATAAAATTATGTTTTAAAGCAACTTCGATTAAAATATTATAATCACATAAAGTGTGTAATTGGCAATTTGCTTTTTTCATATTTTCAATGGCTTCATCAAAACCATAAGTAAAAATAGCAACCATGCCTTTTACTATGCAACCCTTATCTCTTAATGCTTCTACGGCTTTAATACTGCTTCCACCAGTTGAGATTAAATCTTCAATTACAACTACAGTTTGTCCATTTTCTACAACACCTTCAATCATATTAGTTAAGCCATGTTTTTTTGCTTCACTACGTACATATACAAAAGGTAGCCCTAAATCTTGCGCCACTAAAGCACCTTGTGCAATACCACCTGTGGCAACGCCAGCAATTACATCAGGTTTACCATATTTATCAGTAATCATATTTACATATTGCTGACGAATATATGTTCTAATTTGAGGATATGATAATGTTTTTCTATTATCGCAATATATAGGCGATTTCCAGCCCGATGCCCATGTAAATGGTTGTTCGGGTTGAAGTTTTATAGCTTTGATTTGTAATAAAAATTCGGCAACTTTATGCGCTGCATCAAACGGTGTCATTGTCATGCGCCAAAATTAATGCTATTAAATGAATTTAGACCTATTAAATTATGAACATTATAATCTATTACCTTGATAAAAAAATCCAAATTCAAGAATCAAAACAAATTTCAGATAATCAATTATTTAAAAATTTAGAAGATATAAAAACTGCTGAAATTAAAGAACAATTTGAAGATTTTATAAATGATACTAACAAACAGATACTTAATTTTAAATGTAAAAATATCGAAAAAGGATTAGAACAATTTAAAAAAGCATTTAAGTATATTATTGCAGCAGGTGGATTAATTGAAAAGGATAATCATTGGTTATTTATTTATAGATTAAAAAAATGGGATTTACCAAAAGGAAAATTAGATATGGGAGAATCGCCCAAAGAAGCGGCTATTAGAGAGTGTGAAGAAGAATGTGGTATTACACAACTTACTATTAAAAGAGAACTTAATCCAACTTATCATATTTACCCTCACAAAAAATATTTTGCACTTAAAAAAACGTATTGGTATTTAATGTCCACCTTACACACTAGCACTCTAATTCCACAACTCGAAGAAAATATTGAAAAGGTGGAGTGGTTTAATATACTACAAATAAAAGAACAGGTTATAAACAACACTTATCCAGCAATTTTAGATGTTATTTCAGAAATAACTGAATAAAACATAATTTTTATTTAATCTTAAGCATCTTTTTTCTAAATATTTTTAGAAAATTATCTAAAAATATTTAGGAATTTATATATTTGTTGTAGAAATCACTTTTTGTATATTTTATGTCATCTAAAAAAACCCTATTAGAAGATATCGCAAATGCTCTTAATGTTTCAAAAACATTAGTCTCAATGGTTATTAATGGAAATGGTGATAAATATGGAATAAGTAAAAAAACACAAGAAAAGGTATTATCCAAAGCTCAAGAGATGCAATATACCCCCAATGTATTTGCGAGAGCTCTTAGAACAGGAAAAAGTAATTTGGTTGGCTTATTAGTTGCCGATATATCAAATCCATTTTATTCAAATATAGCCAAGTACTTAGAGCGTGAATTAGCCTTAAATGGATATAATTTAATGATTTGTAGTACGGATGAAGATGCTGAAAGAGAAGAAAAATTAATTAAGTTATTTGCCGAACAACACATGACTGACGGATTAATTGTGGCAACAACTAATTCATCTGTCGATTTTTTCAATCAAGAAAAATTGAAAAAATATCCGCTAGTGTTTATTGATCGCTATTTGCCTGGATTAGAATCTAACTATGTGGTAGCCAATAATTACCAAGGTTCATTTGAATTAACTGATTCATTGATTAGAAAAGGTTGTAAAAATATTTTAGCCATTAATATCACACCTTCACACATTAGTTCTTTAACTGAAAGGGTTCAAGGGTTTAAAGATGCTTTACATAAATATAATTTACCTTTTAAAGAAAGTAATTTATTAGAAATCTCTTTTAACAATATACAAGAAGATGTAAGGGAGAAATTAATAAAAATCTTGAAACAATCTCCAAAACCAGATGCTATTTATACATTAAATAACCACTTAGCAACGGCATGTTTAAACGTCTTTAATGAACTTGGATTTGATATCCAAAAAGAAAACATGCTTTTTTCTTCATTTGATGATATAAGTTTGTTTGATTTTGTGAAACCTAAAGTTATTTCAGTGTCTCAACCAATGGAACAAATAGGTATAGAAGCTGCCAAATTAGTTTTAGAATTAATTGAACTTAAAGGAGATTATAAAGCAGCTCGTAAAATTGTACTACCTACTTCTATAATTTCAAGAAGTTAATTTCTGATATACTTTATAGCTAAGCCATTATAACTATTCAAGAGTTATTTTGTCTAATATTTTGATTTTATTTCATTAAAAAAACTCTATATTAGCACCACTAAAAAAAAATAGACTATGAACTACGACGTTATTGTTATAGGAAGCGGTCCTGGAGGTTATGTAACAGCCATTCGCGCTTCGCAATTAGGATTAAAAACAGCTATAATTGAAAAAGAAAGTTTGGGTGGAATTTGCTTAAACTGGGGCTGCATTCCTACCAAGGCTTTATTAAAAAGCGCACAAGTATTCGAGTACCTAAATCATTCTAAAGAATATGGAATTAGTGCTGATAATATTAAAGCCGATTTTAATGCTGTAGTTAAACGTAGTAGAGATGTAGCTGATGGGATGAGTAAAGGTATTCAGTTTTTAATGAAAAAAAATAAGATTGATGTCATTATGGGAACTGCTACTGTTAAAGCAGGAAAAAAAGTAGAAGTAAAGGCTACTGATGGAAAAATAAACACTTTTGAAGGAAAACACATTATTATAGCTACCGGTGCCCGTTCTAGAGTATTGCCAAATTTACCTCAAGATGGAAAAAAAATTATTGGTTATAGAGAAGCAATGAGTTTACCTAAACAACCAAAATCATTGATTGTAGTCGGCTCTGGAGCTATAGGGGTAGAGTTTGCTTATTTTTATGCAACTATGGGAACTAAAGTTACCATTGTGGAATTTATGCCTAACATTGTACCAGTAGAAGACGAAGAAGTATCAAAACAATTAGAAAAATCGTTTAAAAAAATTGGTATTGAAGTAATGACAGAGGCTTCTGTTGAAAGTGTTGATACAAAAGGTGCAGAATGTAAAGTAAATGTAAAAACTAAAACTGGTAATATAACATTAGATGCTGAAATTGTATTATCTGCAGTTGGAATTCAAGCAAATATTGAAAATTTAGGTCTTGAGACATTAGGAATAAAAACAGAAAAAGGTAAAATTGTTACGGATAAATATTATGCTACTAATGTGCCAGGCTATTATGCTATTGGAGATTGCGTTGGTGGGCAAGCATTAGCACATGTAGCAAGTGCAGAAGGTATTACGTGTGTTGAAAAAATTGCAGGTGTTCATACAGAAGCTATTGATTATGGAAATATTCCTGGTTGTACATACTGTCAGCCAGAAGTTGCTTCTGTTGGCTTAACCGAAAAACAAGCTAAAGAAAAAGGTTATACATTAAAAGTAGGTAAATTTCCATTCTCTGCTTCTGGTAAAGCAAGTGCATCTGGAGCTAAAGATGGATTTATTAAGTTGATTTTTGATGCAAAGTATGGCGAATTACTTGGTGCACACATGATTGGCGCAAATGTAACTGAGATGATTGCTGAAATTGTAGCCATCAGAAAACTTGAGACAACTGGACATGAACTTATTAAAACAGTTCATCCACATCCAACTATGAGCGAAGCTATTATGGAAGCCGCCGCCGCTGAATACGGCGAGGTGATACATTTATAATATACTTAGTAAGGTATATATTTTAAAAGCAGATTTTTTTATCTGCTTTTTTTGTTTTTGAATTTATATATTTTATTCTATAATTAACATTATGTTAAATTGAAAAGTGTAATAATTTGATTATTAAATATTTAAAATTATTAAATATAGGTATCAATTTTAGTCTGGTGTATTAATTTCGCACCGTATTAATCCCGTAAGATTAATGAAATAGCTCTTCTATACTAAGTCTATTTCGTTTCTCTTATATAAAAATTATAAGAAATGAAATTATCCATGTTCAAATTCAATCTGCCTAAAGAACTCTTGGCAGAACACCCATCAAAAAATCGTGATGAAAGTAAATTAATGATTGTAGATCGTGCTACAGGTAAAATCACGCATAAAAAATTTAAAGATATTATAAATTATTTTGATGATGGTGATGTAATGGTATTAAACGATACCAAAGTGTTTCCAGCACGTATGTATGGGAATAAAGAAAAAACGGGCGCGAAAATCGAAGTATTTTTATTACGTGAATTAAATGCTGAAAGTCGTTTATGGGACGTATTAGTTGATCCAGCGCGTAAAATTCGTATTGGTAACAAACTATATTTTGGCGAAAACGACAATGTAATTGCCGAAGTGATTGATAATACAACATCTAGAGGACGAACACTACGTTTTTTATATGATGGACCTTATGACGAGTTCCGTAAAGCTTTATACGATTTAGGCGAAACTCCTCTTCCAAAATATATAAAGCGTAAAGTAGAAGAAAGCGACATTGAGCGTTATCAAACGGTTTATGCGAAAAATGAAGGTGCCGTTGCTGCTCCTACTGCAGGTTTGCATTTTAGTCGTGAGTTACTAAAACGCTTAGAAATAAAAGGAGTTAATTATGCTAATTTAACTTTGCATATTGGCTTAGGAACATTTAGAATGGTAGAAGTTGAAGATTTAACTAAACATAAGATGGATAGCGAAGAAGCAATCATATCTCCTGAGGCATGTAAAATTATTAATACTGGCAAAGACAAAAAGAAAAAAGTATGTGCTGTTGGTACAACTGTAATGCGAGCTTTGGAATCATCAGTATCTACTACTGGTCATGTAAACCCATACAGAGGATGGACAAATAAATTTATTTTTCCTCCTTATGATTTTTCTGTTGCTAATTGTATGATTACTAATTTTCACATGCCAGAATCTACATTGCTTATGCAAGTGGCCGCATTTGGTGGATATGATTTAATTATGAAAGCCTATAAAGAAGCCATTAAAGAAAAATATAAGTTCTATTCTTATGGCGATGCAATGTTGATATTATAAATGTAATATTTACTTACTACAATAAAAAACCCATTTACATATATGCAAATGGGTTTTTTCACAAAACTTAAAAACAATTTTATTTTGTTTCAGCTTGCTTAGCTTTGCAACAAGATTTTCCTTCTTTCTTGTCACATGCTTTTTCATCTTTTTTATCTCCAGCACATGCTTTTCCATCTGCACCTTCTTTAGATTTACAACAAGCTTTAGCTTCTTTTTTACCTTTGTCTTTGTCATCGTGACCTGTAGTCATTGCATTTGCACCTACTAATAAACCTGCAAAAGCAACCATTAAAAATATTTTTTTCATAGTTAAGGGGTTTTAAATTTCCTACAAATATACGAAATTCAAGCTTAAAAAGCAGGTGTAAAACAAGACTTTTATCATCAAATTATGTTAAAATACCTAGGATTTCTATTTTATAACATTTAAATTTTTCGTTTTTCGATTTAGATTGTTAAATTTATACAAATTAAAATTTTACAACATGAAAAAATCATTAATACTTGGTTGTTTGATATTAACATCTCTCCAATTACTATCTCAAAATGAAACAAATTTATGGAAAGAAATATCGGAAAATAATGTGCAAATAACTGGAAAAAGAGAAATAGTTCCTGAACGTTATAAGACTTATCAAGTAGATTTATCCTCATTACAAGAATTGTTATCAAAGTCTCCTCATGAGAAATTCACACCTATAGAACACTCTTCCGTTATCATTAATCTACCTATGCCAGATGGTTCTATTCAACAATTTAAAATTGTTGAATCACCAGTAATGGATGATGTATTACAGTTTAGCTATCCTAATATAAGAACTTATAATGTTAAAGGTATAGATGATAAGTATGCAAGTGGTAAACTTGATTTAACAGAATATGGATTTCATGGTATGATAAGAAGTCCTTATGGAGATGTGTTTATTGACCCATATTGTAGAGGCAACGTAAATGAATATATTTCATATTACACTGCTGACTTTTCAAAACCTCATCATGAAAGAAGTGTTTGTGAAAGTGTTTTACCAAATCTTGAAAATAATGGCTCAGAATTTAAAGCGTTGTCTCCAACGGCTATATGTGCTGGTGCTACTCTAAGAACCTATCGTTTGGCAGTTGCTTGTACTGGAGAATACGCCCGTGCCGCATGTGGAACAGGTACTAACACTCCTACTACAGCTCAAATTTTAGCAAAAGTGGTAACAACTGTAAATCGTGTAGATGGTGTATATGAAACTGAAGTAGCTGTTAAATTAGTCCTTGTAAATACTACAACGCTTGTATTGTTTGGGAATCCTAGTACGGATCCTTTTAATGGAAACAATAATGGAGGTACATTAATTGGAGAAAGTCAATCTGTTATTTCATCTACAATAGGTACAGCAAATTACGATATTGGACATACTTTTAGTACAGGTGGTGGTGGATTAGCAGGACTAGGAGTTGTATGTAGCTCAAGTCAAAAAGCTAGAGGTATAACTGGCAGCCCTAGCCCTGTTGGAGATCCTTATGATATTGATTACGTAGCTCATGAAATGGGACATCAATTTTCAGGAAATCACACTTTTAATGGCAATGGAGGCTCATGTTCTGGTAATAGAAATGCTGCTACTGCCGTAGAGCCAGGAAGTGGTGTTACAATAATGGCTTATGCAGGAATTTGTAGTGGTCAAAATATTGCCAATAATAGTATTGCTTATTTTCACGCAATAAGCTATGATGAGATTACTAATTTTATTAATTCAGGTAATGGAAATACTTGTCCAGTAGCTACAAGTACTGGAAATAACCCACCAAGTGTTTCTGCTGGTAGTAATTACACTATCCCCAAAAGTACCCCATTTCAATTAACGGGTTCGGCAACCGATCCAGATGGAGATGCTTTAATTTATCAATGGGAAGAAGTTGATAAAGGCTCATCTGCAGGTAATTGGAATTCAGGTAATAAGCCATTTTTTATGTCTTATGCACCTGTAACTACTCCTACTCGCTTGTTTCCAAAGTTATCTGTTCTTAACTTAGGAACATATACAACTACAGTAGGCGAATATTTACCAAGTACTGCACAAACTCTTGCATTTAGATTAACCGCTCGTGATAATAAAATGGGAGGCGGTGGCGTATGTTCATCTACAGCAAGTATCACTATTAATGGATCTGCTGGACCATTTGCCGTTACATCACAAAGTGTTACTGGTATTAGTTATCCAAGCGGATCTACTCAAACAATTACTTGGGATGTTAATAATACAGATATTGCACCAATAAACTGCTCGAATGTAAACATCTACATAAGTACAGATAATAGCACAACTTTTACTTTAGTAGCCGCTAATACACCTAATGATGGAACAGAAAACATTGTGTTACCTATTGTTACAGTTAATAAACCATTGAGTCGTGTAAAAGTAGAAAGCGTGGGTAATGTGTTTTTTAGTATTAATAAAAAAATGTTTACGATAACAGCTAGTGTAACTTCATTAAATTCACTAAGCAATGATATTAATATTCAGCTTTATCCTAATCCATTCACAAACACCGTAAAAGTGGATATTAATTCAAATGACTTATTAGACGAAAATAAAACTAGTATAAATGTATATGATATCTTAGGTAACTTAGTACACACTGAACCAATTAAAATTACTGCTAAATTCACTAAAACTTTTGACTTTTCATCTCTTGCTAGTGGAACCTATGTGGTAACAGTAACCGATGGCAAGCATAAATCTATAACTAGACTAGTAAAATTGTAGAAGTAATTATTAATATAAAGCCAGTAACATCAAATTAAATTTTTTTATTTGGTTTTAATCAGTAGCTTTGGTCAATAATTATTAAACAACTACAATGAACACAGGAACAGTAAAATTCTTTAATGAAACAAAAGGATTTGGTTTTATCAAAGAAAATGGTACAGATAAAGAATATTTTGTACACGCCACAGGATTAATTGATAAAATCAAAGAAAACGACAATGTTACTTTTGAACTTAAAGAAGGTAAAAAAGGATTAAATGCAGTAAACGTAAAACTATCATAGGTCTTATATTTTATCACATTTAAAAGAAAACTCCAATAAATTGATTATTGGAGTTTTTTATTTTACTGCTAATATCTCGATAAAAAGGTAGGTAAATGAATAAAAAAAAAGTATTTTAGGCGAATTATTTTAACTAACTAACACTACAAATATGGAACAAACTATTACACCAAAAACTGGACACCCTAAAGGTCTTTATTTCTTATTCTTTACTGAAATGTGGGAACGTTTTAGTTACTATGGAATGAGAGCTATCTTTATTTTATTTATGACTAAAATTCTTTTAATACAAGATAAAGAAGCTTCAGAAATTTATGGTAGTTACACGGGTTTGGTTTATCTTACTCCATTACTAGGCGGTTATCTGTGCGATAAGTATTTAGGAAATCGTAAAAGTATTATTGTAGGTGGTTTATTGATGGCTATAGGTCAATTTTTAATGTTTATTAGTGCTTCAGTAGGAGAACATGGTGGTGTTTCAATAATGTGGGCAGCTCTTACCGCTATTATAATTGGTAATGGCTTTTTCAAACCAAACATCTCTACTATGGTAAGTCAGCTTTATCCAGTAGGAGATAGACGAATTGATAGTGCATTTACAATTTTTTATATGGGTATAAATTTAGGCGCGTTCTTTTCTCCATTAGTTTGTGGTTCTATGGACTTTAAATGGGGCTTTTTAACAGCTTGTATAGGTATGTTAATTGGTTTAGTTTTCTTTATGATTTACCAAAAGAAATATTTAATTTCTGAAGAAGGAAAAGAGATTGGATTGCCAATAAAAAAGTTAGATTTAAAAAATATAATTGTCATCATCGCATCAATTGGTGTAATCTTTTTTATGTTAAACTTTAAACAACTTTTTAAATCTGATACGGATATAATTGGTTATTTTATTTATGGTGCTATGATTGTTATGCCAATTATTATTTTATCCGATAAAAGTTTAACTTCTGATGAAAGAAATAGAATTATAGTTGTATTTATAATGGCTTTCTTTGTTATTTTCTTTTGGGGTGCATTTGAACAAGCAGGAGCTTCATTAACTCTTTTTGCTGATCGTCAAACGGATCGTTATATTTTTGGGACTGAGATGCCTGCATCTTATTTTCAATCAGTAAACCCATTAGCTATTATCATTTTAGCACCGCTTTTTTCAATGCTCTGGGGCTTCTTATATATTAGACGTTTGGAACCAAATTCACCTAAAAAAATGGCACTTGGATTACTTTTAGTAGCTTTAGGTTATGTTGTAATTGCTATTGCTGTAAAAGGATTAGGCATTGATGCTAAAGTTAGTATGTGGTGGTTATTTGCTTTATACATTATTCACACCATGGGTGAATTATGTTTATCTCCAATTGGTTTATCAATGGTGGCTAAATTAGCACCACTACGCTTGTCTTCTTTAATGATGGGGACTTGGTTTTTAGCTAATGCTGCTGCCAATAAATTTGCAGGTACATTAAGTGCTCTCATTCCTCCTACTCCAGACCCAGCAAGTACAGAGCCTATTACATACCCTTCATTTGTTGGGTTTCAAATAACTAATTTATATGAGTTTTTTATGTTATTTGTATTTATGACTGGAGCAGCAGCACTTATTTTGTTCTTACTAAGCTCTTGG
Organism: Bacteroidia bacterium; assembly: GCA_020846025.1. Lineage (GTDB taxonomy): Bacteria > Bacteroidota > Bacteroidia > B-17B0 > Aurantibacillaceae > UBA4416. The sequence goes on from JADLER010000149.1 coordinate 15,798, forward strand.
TTACAAAAAATGATGAAAGAAGAACAGGCTTAAAACTAATTCATAACAAATTTATTACCCCTGATTAATTCAGGGGTTTTTTAATACCAATAAAAAATGTCAACTAATCTAACCATCGAACAAATACAAGATTTTAAAGGAAAATATCCTAAACAAATTTGGCCACTATTTTTTAGCGAGATGTGGGAACGATTTAGTTTCTATGGAATGCGCGGTATGTTGGTGTTTTTTATGGTGAACCAACTCAACTTTGATGAAGTAGTGGCTAATTTACAGTATGGAGCAACACAAGCATTTGTATATGCCTTTACATTCATTGGCGGGTTATTTGCCGATAAAATTTTAGGTAAAAGACGCTCGTTGTTTTGGGGTGGTTTATTAATGATTGTTGGAAGTATTTTATTAGCAATTGACCCTAAGCTATTCTTTTTTACAGGAATTGCATTTAATGTTGTGGGAACAGGTTTTTTTAAACCCAACATATCTAGTATGGTGGGTAATTTATATAAAGATGGCGATCACCGTGTAGATGCTGGTTTTATGTTGTTTTATGCTGGAGTTAATTTAGGAGCATTAATGGGTGGGTATTTATGCGTAGCTATTGGAAAGGGACAACTTTTTGGTGATTTAATCGCTGAAAATATCAGTTGGAATGTAGCTTTTGGTATTTCCTCTGTATTTATGATAGTGAGTTTATTAACCTTTGTGCAAACACAAAAGAAATTGGGAAACATCGGGTTATCTCCCCTACTTCATCTACCTGAATCTAAACGTAAATTATCAGAATATTTAACCTTTGCTAGTTCATTAGTGATGGTACCAATTATTATGATTATGGTTTCAAAAACAGAATACACTGATATATTTATGTATGCCATTGGACCCATAGCCTTGTTTTATGTGTTTTATGAGATGAAGAATTTTAGTGCAGTAGAGAATAAACGATTACTGGCAGCCCTATTATTTATGATTTTCTCCATCTTTTTTTGGGCTTTTTTTGAACAAAGTGGAGGCTCATTAAGTTTGTTTGCTGCTAATAATCTACATGACAATTTATTAGGTTTAAAACTTGATCCTAATGGTGTTAATAATTCTTCAAATTCGTTATTTGTTATTTTATTTGCAACACCACTTGGTTTATTATGGTTGTGGTTACATAAAAGAAAAATGGAACCTAATACAATAATCAAATTTGGGTTAGGTTTTATATTCCTTTCTATTGGTTTTTATATTTTTTACTACACTAAATTTTTCAGTGATGAAAATGGCTTTACATCGCTTAATGTTTTTACGTTAGGTTGGTTTATTATCACTTTTGGTGAACTTTGTTTGTCACCAATTGGTACTTCGGTAATGACCAAATTATCTCCTGCTAAACTTCAAGCTGTAATAATGGGGATGTGGTTTTTGGCCAGTGCTTATGGTCAATATTTTGCAGGATTATTAGGTGCTAATATTGCATGTGCTTCCGAAAACGCTAACAATGTTGAGAAATTAAATATCTATGCTGATGGCTATAAACAATTAGGTTTGTATGGATTAATTGCAGGTATTATTCTAATTATGATTTCACCCTTAATGAAAAAATTAATGGGAGGTGTCAAATAAATTTAACTTATTTTGGCATTAGATTTGATTACATATCCATGTTATGTTTAATTGGAAAGATATATCAATTGCAGGAATTATCATTCTAGCTATTATATTTTATACCTGTAAAGATAATGTAATTCAAGCATCCATTAAATCTCCCGAAAATAAAGCCAGTAATTACTTAACCACTGAAAGTCATTTATTCAAATTCGTTTCAGAAAACACTTATACAGAAAATAATGATGGGCAACAACTCGTAAATTGGATAACTTTTGATGAGGCTTATTTAAAATGCAAGAAAAATCCTCGCCCGATTTTAATAGATATTTACACAACTTGGTGTGGACCTTGTAAAATGATGAGTTCACAGACATTTAATCATCCACAAATTGCAAAATACATTAAGGATAATTTTTATGCTGTTAAATTTGATGCTGAATCTAAAGATAGTGTTCGGTTTGAAAAGTATCTATTTGTTTCAACCGATGCTACAAATCCAAAAGCACCACATCAATTTGCAGCTTCAATATTAGATAACCAATTAGCTTATCCTTCTATAGTATTTTTAAATAATCAAATTCAACGCTTAGATATTATAAAAGGATTTATGCCACCACAAAAATTTGAACCTATTATAAACTATTATGGTTCTGGCGATTATCAACACATTAAATGGGAAGAGTATCAAAAGCAATTTACTTCTACCATTAAGGCAATGTAATGTGTTTATTTTGCCAATTATTTCAAAGGAATTTATATCAAAATCTTATAAATGCATACTCGCTTTTTTAGCTAATAAGGCATCTTCTCCTTCTATATTATCCTCATCTTTAATACAACAATCTACAGGACAAACCGCTGCACATTGTGGTTCGTCGTGAAAACCAACACACTCTGTACATTTGTCGGTAACAATGTAGTAAATATCCATACTTACTGGTTCTTGAGGATCTTCAGCATCTACAGTTTTACCAGAGTTTGCTCCCGTAAAAGCACCTTTTAAGGTTGTTCCATCTGAAAAACGCCATTCAGCACCACCTTCATATATTGCATTATTTGGACATTCTGGTTCACAGGCTCCACAATTAATGCATTCATCTGTAATTTTAATTGCCATTTTAATTAATTTTGTTCTCTACATTAAAAATTTCAACGCGCAAATATAATATTATTTTATGACCTTAAAACAACGTGAAGAAGCATTTGTTCAACTTGGTTTGTTTATAAACCGACATTTCTCTAATGAATGGCTACCAAAGGAAGAACGATTTCATAAGGATTTGTTAAAACTAACTTCTATCGCTTTTACCTATAACGGCTGGTTTACTCCTGAAAATATTAATCAGGCACTCAAAGGTATTGGCCAGATGTTAAATTCAAAAGATTTAAGTGATTTTTCGGAAAAGGTAACTGAAATCAAATTAAGTAAAACCATTGCTGTAATTATGGCTGGTAATATTCCAGCTGTTGGATTTCATGATATGATGTGTGTGTTATTAAGCGGACACAACATTCTAATTAAAGTATCGAGCGATGACCCTGCGCTTATTCCTTTTTTGGCAGGAATGTTAATTTATTTTGAGCCACAAATGGCATCTAAGATTAATTTTTCGGAAAATAAATTGAGTGATTTTGATGCAGTAATTGCTACAGGTAGTGATAATACAGCTAAATATTTTGAGTATTATTTTGGAAAATATCCACATATTATTAGAAAAAATCGTAGTTCAATTGCCATTTTAAACGGACAAGAATCTAAAGAAGATTTATATTTATTAGGTAAAGATATTTTTGATTATTATGGGTTGGGTTGTCGAAATGTGAGTAAATTATATGTTCCTAGTGGTTACAAGTTCGATACTTTGTTTGAAGCAATTTATGATTTTAAATACGTACTAGATAATAAAAAGTACAATAATAATTACGAGTACAATCGGGCCATTTACCTTCTAGATTTAATTCCGTTTTTGGATAACAATTTTTTAATGATACGTGAACATTCAGACTTACACGCTCCTACCTCTGTATTATTTTATGAAACTTACAGTAATCAAAACGAAGTTGTTAATAAGATAACTACTTTGAAAGATAATATACAATGTATTGTTTCTAAATTTGAAATAAAAGATTTGAAAACTATTTCATTAGGTAAAACTCAACTTCCAAGTATTTTTGATTTTGCTGATAATGTAAATACCATTGAGTTTTTAAATACTTTGAACTAAAGTTGATACATTAAATGATTAAAAAAATAAAATATTTGATTTGTTTTGGTGTATTACTATCGTTTAGTTCTACAGCTCAATCAACTGTTTTATTTAATGAAACTGACTCTGTATCGCATATTGTTTTGCCTAATGTATTTACACCCAATTTTGATAGTATAAACGATGTGTTTAGGCCTTACCTAGATGAAATTACAGAGATGCAATTCAGTATATTTAACCGTTATGGTAATTTAATTTTTGAAACTAAAAACGTACGTGGTTTTTGGGATGGTAGAACAACAAGTGGAGAACCCTGTAAAGATGGTGTGTATTTTTGTGTTTTAACTGCTACTGGTGTAGATGGAAAGAAATATAAAGAAAAAACATTTATACAACTTTTTACTAATGGATTCTATAAATAATCAAGCACTTTTATCTATTCAAAATATTTCATTTAATTACAGTAGTACTACTCAATTTAAAGGTATTAATGCAGTTTCGCTAGAAGTTCATCAAGGTAAAATATTAGCTGTAATAGGAAAAAGTGGAAGTGGTAAAACGACTTTGCTTAAATGTATTTACGGACTGGAAGATCTACATCAAGGTTCTATTGTAATAGATAATGAAAAAGTATTAGGCCCTGCCTATAATTTAATACCTGGTCATGAATCCATGCGCTTAGTTAGTCAAGATTTTTATGTGTTAGATAATCATACTGTTGAAGAAAACATTAAAGATAAATTATCAGGATATACTGATGAATTTAAACAAAAAAGATGTCGGCAATTATTGAAGCTATTAGATTTGAACACTTACAAGGATTTAAAAGCTATTAATTTATCTTCAGGCCAAAAACAAAGAGTGGCAATAGCCCGTTCATTAGCCATATTTCCGAAAGTATTATTGCTTGACGAACCTTTTAGTAACCTTGATTTACCATTGCGTGATAAAATTTTCACATACATACGCCAGCAAATTAAAAAAGAAAAATCGGCTGTTATATTAGTAACTCATCAACCAGAAGAAGCTTTGCGTTATGCTGATGAAACAGCTGTTATAGAAAATGGTAAAGTTATTCAATACGATAATACATTTAAGGTGTATTATCAGCCAAAATCAAAACAGGTTGCTGCATTAATGGGGCGCTACATCGCCCTCGATAAAGCTGATTTTGTATCAAATAAAATTAAATTACCCAAAAATCAAGCTTATATTCGTCCTAGCCAATTACAAGTTGTTAAAAGTAAAACAGAAGCTCATTTCCAAGCTAATGTATCTAATGTTTTTTTTAATGGCTTCGGCTTTGAATATTTTGCCGAAACACCCCATGAAAATAGTGTGTACTTTTACTCAAAAGATAACAACATTAAAATTGGGAGTACTGTTAATTTAAAAATTACTTGGTACTAGTTAACGGATTACCGCTAAAAGATGAGCGACTTCCAATAAGAAATTTTTACTCACGGCTCCAGAAGCTTCATTCAACCTGCCAAAGGCAGACAGGCACAGGATTAAATCGAAGCAGAGCTTCGTTTAATCCCTATATGTTATAAGCCGTTTTTTACTAATTTTTTTGTTGTTATGCCATAGTCAGTAGTCAGAGTTACGAAATAAACTCCGTCTAAATAGGTTACGATGTCTATTGAAATTGAATTTGTATTAATATTTTCTTGCTTAATTGTTTCTCCAGTAAGAGTTGCAATTTTATAGGATTTAATTTTAAAGTCAGTGTAAGCTCCCCCAAAATTAGGACTATTTGTTAGTAGAAAAAAAAACTAATAAATTAACCTAATCAAAATGAAGAA
>JADLER010000150.1 GCA_020846025.1 Bacteroidia bacterium
GCATAGCTTAACGTCTAACTTTGCCGGTGAGTGGGCTGCTGACCAGTACACTTTGGATCACGCAAAAAACCCTGCAATAGAGTATGATGGAAATATCGTTAAAGTTGTTTGTGAATATTATGACCCAGCATACTCAACAAATGTCGATTTGTATCTTCTTACTATTACACAAGGTCAGGATAGAAAATATAGCAATACAGATGATGAGGTGTTTACAACCTGTCCAAGCTCTTACTTTGGTAATGCAAAACCAGTTATATCTTATAATGCTGCTGGTGTAGCACTTGTCTATAGAAAAAACAGTACCGAAGGGCTAAAGCTAAAAACCAAATGGCTTTTGAACGGGACCTGGAGCTGGCAGGCTGAATCAACAATTCCGCAAACTGATGCAAATTCAATAAATCCATCAATCATTGGCGAAACAGGTATTATCCATATAGCTTACGAATCCTTAGCAACCATAAAATACAAATTAGCATATAACCAGGGTTTAAACTGGTTATATAATAATGTAATTACTCTATCTACAGGCAGCGGCTATACTGGCAATTATGAGCCTTCCATAAGCTTATGTGATTATTCGTATCAATATGTAATGGTAAGCTGGCGAGGGACATATACTGCTGCGGTTGAAAAACGAATGGCAAAGGAAAATGATTATAGTGATCGCATTATAACAGCCGTTGCAAAGGTTGGTTACGGCACAAGTTGGGGCGGTTTTAGCAGTTTTAGTAATGATATTAATTTTACAAATAATAATTCACTTACTGCTTCGTATGGCTCAATTCTTACCTGGAGCGAGAACAGTGGAACTCTATCTAAGTTTGTAAAAAGAAACTCAGATGGTACTTATGGTACAATCACAAGTCTTTCGCACAACGGAAAACAAACACTCGTAAGCAATGGTGCAAGTTTTAGTGATATGAAAGTGATGGTCTTTAATACAAAAACATCAGCACCATATTTATTAAACAAATGCACAGATAATTTCTACCAAGGCGGTGGGCTTGAAAAAATTGGTGAAACCGAAACAGTGGGAATTAGCTACGGAAGATCAGGCGTTGTTGAGAAAAACAATATTGAGTTTTTATTTAACATTGGTGATGTTCAATTAGATGGTCAATCTATTAAGTTTATTGAAAGAATAGATACATTGCCAGTTGCAAATTTAGATGAACTAAATACCACAGCAAGAACAGAATCATTTAGTCTTAACCCGCAAAGCGAATTGATCTTTTCAAATTACTATTACGTTGTAAATAAAGCTCTGGCATCTTCATTATTGTCAGATCAGTTTAATGTTACATTCAAATGTGAGCTTGTTATTTCTGCAACAAATCTTGTTGTTGGAACATTTGATAATGTAACTTATAGCAAAACTAATGTAAATGAATTTGCAAACCCAAGTTATTTAGTTGATTGTTCCGGTATTGAATCCGGTAATTACTATTTAAGACTATTTACGACTGTAAATGAAGATGTAAATTTATTTGTTTCCGATATACAGCGGGATGATATTGTGTTAGAAAAATCAAACTTGCTTGTTAGAAACTTTAAGGGCGAAGGCATCCCGACGGTTTATGACTTAGCACAAAACTATCCCAATCCCTTCAACCCAAGTACAACAATCCGCTTTCAAATTCCACAAGACGGAATTGTAACGTTAAAGATTTACGATATACTTGGAAGCGAAGTTGCAACTCTTGTTAATGAACAAAAAGCTGCCGGTAAGTATGAAATAAATTTCAATGCAAGTTCACTTGCAAGCGGAGTATATCTCTATAAGATTCAATCAGGTAGTTTTATTAGTTCTAAGAAAATGTTGCTTCTAAAATAATTTTTTTCACTTCCTATCCCCTCCCCTTTTTTCAAAGGGGAGGCTGGGAGAGGTTAATACTAAAATTAAAATTTCCCCTCACCCTTCCTTCTTGGTATCCTCAATAAATTTATGGATCCTCTCAAGTTTCTCAAGCGATAACCCCCGCAGCTCCTCAGACAAAATCACAATCTTCTTCTCACGGATCAACTTACTAAGTTCATACTTGCTTGGGTCTGCAATCTTCACATCCGGTTCCCATTCCATAAAATCGTGCGGTGTGCAATTAAGCCACAAACACATTTGCTCAAGTGGTTCAAGCCTCAAAGTTGTAACTTTATTCCTCGCAATGTAAGAAGACGTATAAGGCGATACACCCAGCTTCCTTAAAAATCCCACCGGTCTATCAATGCCCCTTGCCGCAAACATCGGCTTAAAATTAAATTTTAGCATAATTCAATCCTTCTTAATATAAAATCAATACTAAAATTGTAAAAACATATCTAAAACGCAATATTTCGCTAATAAAATGTATTATAATGCACTAAAATTATATTTAACTACACTGTAAGTGTATTTTCTTACAATAGGATTTAATTTTGATACACTATAATTGTATTTAACTAAATTAAGATATTATTTTGTTACACTATAATTATATTTCTCTGAATAGTAATTTAATTTTATTACACTGTAAAAGTATTTTATTAAAGTGAATTTTAATTTCAATGCACTGTAACTGTATTTTATTAAAACGTTACAACTGTTTCTTTTAACTGCATTTCATTTCAATTAAGGCTGTCACGGAAGCGTTGGTTTTTACTTTTTATAAAACTGTGGTCGTTGCAGTTCTTTGTCATACTTGCGCCTGAGACTTCTGTTAAGCACTATATTTTTTGTATCATTTTCTTGTACTATCTAAAAACCACCCATCAAAAATATTTTTTATTCAAACATTTTTCTCTTTAAGTTTATTGCACAAAATAAATATTACCCATAAAGGTTAAATCATGATTAAACAAAAACAAATTCTTTTTTACGCTCTTGTTACACTTACAATTGCAACTGCAATATTTCCTCAAGCTCGACAGCGAAATGATGTACCCGATAAATATAAATGGAATCTTTCCGATATGTATCCTACTTTAGCCGATTGGAAAGCAGATATTAAAAAAGTTGAATCGGAAATAAATCAATTTGCTTCTTACAAAGGAAAACTTGGTGAGAATTCTCAAAATTTACTCAATGCATTAAACTCGTATTTTGCGATGTTAAAAACTTTTTATAAAGCTGCAACCTATGCCGGAAATCTTAGCAACGAAGATGTTAGAATTTCCGAAAATCAAGCTTTGCAACAACAACTTTCAAGTGTTGGAACAAAGTTTGGCGAAACAGCTTCTTTCTTTGAGCCCGAAATTTTAACAATACCAAAAGAAAAGATTGAAGAGTTCTTTAAAGAAAAACCGGAACTAAAAACTTATTCAATGTAC
>JADLER010000151.1 GCA_020846025.1 Bacteroidia bacterium
AGAGTTTTCTTACATATTTTCAGAGTAAGAAAATTCTGAGATTTTTTTACTATTTTATTGAGGTTAAAAAAATAATCTAGGTAACATTCTTCAAACATGATTTTGATTAATCCTATTTTACAATAAAGTTAAATATAATTACACAGCCGTTGAATTTAGTACTAATGTTGAATAGAAGTACTAATGCTCCATTCAGCACTTCTGTCACTATTTTGGCAAACCCTTGTTAGCGGATGCCCTATAGTCTCGTAAGGGTTCTGCTGTTGTATGTAATTTTCAACACGCTCAATTTACTATGTCTTGCCTAATATGTTACTGTTTTAATTCCTCAATTTCAATCTTTCTTCCTGATAGTCAATTATCATCATTTTTTTATGAATAATCTCTTCGTCAATGGTGGGTTGTGTTTTGTTGATTTGTAAAAGTTGTTTTCGTTGTAAAGTTAAAAGCTCGCAATAAATATGGGTGCTTTTTGAGTCTAATTTAATTTCGTTGTTTTCGCTTAATTGCTCTTGTACGTTCACTAATATTTCATGAAAGCGTTTGCTTTTTTGTTCCTTCTCCGGAAAAACACTACGTAAATAATCAATCGAAATCTTCAGCAATTCTTTATCCAAATAAGCCGACACCTCATCTTCAGGCTGCGGATAGTCTATCTCCTTTAGTTTAGCTCTTTTTATTAAGAATGGTAAAGTAAGTCCTTGTATAACCAAGGTAAGTAGGATGACAATAAAGGTAATAAAAAGTATTAAATTTCTTTGAGGGAAAACTTCGCCATTGTCCAAATAAAAAGGAATTGATAAAGCTGCTGCTAAGGATACAACACCACGCATTCCAGCCCATCCTAAAATAAAAGGACCTTTAAACCCGGGATTTTGTCGGTCTGCTACTGTAATAAAATTTCTCATAATCATTGTTACGCCAACAGCTCCGTAAAAACTTAATAGTCTAACTAAAATTACGACTATGGTAATCAAAATTCCATAACCAATAGCAGTTGTTATATTCGTACCTTCCAAACCGGCTGTAATTTGTGGCAGGTCAAGTCCAATAAGTATAAAAACAATTCCATTGAGCAAGAAAACAAAGCTCTGCCATACATTAGTACCTCGTACCCTTGATGTGGAGCTAAGAAAATCATACCTTTTTTGAGATACAAATAAACCGCCAGCAACAACCGATAAAACTCCCGAAGTGTGTATTTCTTCAGCAGATATGTACATTAAATAGGGAGCTATGAGTGTTAATAACACATCCATGTTGGCATCGGTAGGTAATTTTTTATGTGCTTTAACAAATATCCACCCAAATAACAATCCACAAGCTACGCCTCCTATCACCATCCATGCAAATTGTAAAGATGCTTTAGACGCATTAAAATTTCCGGTAACAACTGCCAGAATTGCAAACTGAATAATAATTAATGAAGAAGCATCATTCAATAAACTCTCACCTTCTAAAATCGTAGATATTCGTTTGGGCAATTTTACAAACTTTGTAATAGCATTGGTACTTACGGCATCGGGTGGAGAAACAATTCCGCCTAATAAAAATCCCAACGCCAAGGTAAATCCGGGGATAAACCAATAAGCCGTAAATGCAACGCTTATTGCTGTGATAAATACACCAAAGAAAGCAAAACTGAGAATAATTCTTCTCCATTTAAACAATTCTCGAAATGAACAAGCCCATGCTGCTTCGTATAAAATAGGCGGAAGAACAAGTATAAAAATAAGTTCCGGTCTCAGCTCAATTGTTGGCATACCTGGAATAAAACTAATAAGCAATCCTGCCACGACCAACAAAATAGGATATGCTACACGAATTTTTTTGGCAAGCATCACAATGCCAATCATCACCATTATCAGAATTAGTAATAATAGAAATCTATCTTCCATATATTTTAGATAAACACATTAGTTTAATTAGTATAACTTTAGTGTCTTTGGAAAGTATCTAGTTGATGTTTTTTATGGGTAACCCTATTTCAGGACAAGACACGGTTAAATTGTTTCTCTTTGAAGTAAACTACTGATTAAGGCACTTTTTGTTTCGTTATATTTTTTTGCTGCTCCTACAAAATGAACAAATAATGGAGCTGGCTCTTCTACAGTGCTTTTAAGCTCTGGATGAAACTGTACACCAATAAAAAATGGGTGGCTTGGAATTTCTATTATTTCCACTAAACCTGTTTCTTCATTTTTGCCACTTGCTATCATTCCTGCTTGTTCATACATCTCTAAATAATCATTATTAAATTCATATCTGTGTCTATGCCTTTCGCTAATTTGATTACTTCCATAAATTTTATGGGCCAAAGATTTTTCTTTTAACTTACACGGATAAGCTCCCAAACGCATGGTTCCACCCATCATTTTAATTTTCTTTTGCTCTTCCATCATATTAATAACAGGGCTTGCTGTAGTTGGTTCCATTTCTACACTATGAGCATCATTTAAACCTAAAATATTTCTTCCATACTCAATTACTGCCATTTGCATACCTAAACAAATGCCAAAAA
>JADLER010000152.1 GCA_020846025.1 Bacteroidia bacterium
ACAGTAAAAAAGCGTGTAGATGAGTATTTTAAAACTCATAATATTTCTAGATATGCTAATACTCAAATGGTTATAAAATCCATTTTTATGTTTGTCTTATATCTTACACCTTATTTTTTGCTAATATGCAACGTGTTTGAGTCGTATTGGATACAGGCTTTATTAGCTTTTTTAATGGGACTTGGTATGGCTGGTATTGGTTTGTCGGTTATGCACGATGCCAACCATGGCACCTATTCTCGTCATCAAAAGTGGAATAAGTTAATGGCATTAAGTATGAACTTCATTGGAGGAAGTTCTTTGAATTGGCAAATTCAACATAATGTGTTGCATCATACTTATACGAATATACATGAGCACGATGAAGACATTGCTCCACTTGGTTTTTTAAGATTTGAACCACATGCTGAGTATAAGAAAATACATAAATACCAATTTATATATGCTTGGTTTTTTTATGGATTAATGACCTTTATGTGGGCAACTACTAAAGATTTTAGTCAGTTAGCTAGATACAATAGAGAAGGACATTTAAAAACCAAACAAAAAAGTTATTCTAAAGAATTATTGATGTTAGTTTTAAATAAAATATTTTATTTAGTATTTAGTATAGTAATTCCTATGATATTTATGTCTAACCCTTGGTGGCATATTTTAATTGGTTGGAGTATCATGCACTTCACTTGTGGGTTATTATTAGCTTTAATATTTCAGCCAGCTCATGTAGTGGATTTAACTGAGTTCCCAACACCTGATTCAACTGGTAATATGCAAGATGATTGGGCCTCTCACCAAATGAAAACAACAGCTAATTTTGCTCAAAAAAGTTGGGCTTTTTCTTGGTTTGTTGGAGGTTTAAATTTTCAAGTAGAGCATCATTTGTTTCCAAACATTTGCCATGTGCATTATAAAAAAATTGCCCCTATAGTAAAACAAACCGCACAAGAATTTAATTTACCTTATCATAGCAAAAAAACATTTATTGGAGCTTTAGCTGCTCATGCAAAATTACTATACCAATTAGGGCAACCAAATTCAGTAAAAATGGCCGCTTAGGCATTTAACATTCATTTGTTTAAAATGCAGACTCTAACAGTCTGCATTTTTTGTTTTAAAATACTTACTTCGTATATCAATTAAAATTTAAAACTATGCGAGTTCATTTAATTGCAATTGGTGGAAGTGCCATGCATAATATGGCATTAGCCCTTCACGAAAAAGGATTTATTGTTTCAGGGAGTGATGATGAAATAAATGAACCATCGAAAACGCGATTAAAAAATGCTGGCCTATTACCAGAAAAAATAGGTTGGTTTCCTGAAAAAATAACCTCAGATATAGAGGCAGTAATTTTAGGAATGCATGCTCGGGAAGATAATCCTGAATTAGTAAAAGCTAAAGAATTAGGCTTAAAAATTTATTCGTATCCAGAGTATATTTACGAAGCTACTAAAGATAAAACACGGGTTGTAGTAGGTGGGAGTCACGGAAAAACAACAATTACTGCCATGATACTACATGTTTTAAATTACCATCATATTAATACCGATTTTATGGTGGGAGCTCAGCTAGAGGGCTTTAACACCATGGTGAAATTAACCAAAGAGGCAAAAATTGCCATTATAGAAGGCGATGAATATTTAGCATCACCCATAGACAGACGTCCTAAGTTTCATTTATATAAGCCTAATATTGCTATTATTAGTGGCATTGCCTGGGATCATATCAATGTGTTTCCAACCTTTGAAATATATGTTGAACAGTTTAAAAAGTTTATAGAACTGATTGAGCCAAATGGTACCTTAATTTATTGCAATGAAGATAATGAATTGCAAAAAGTTGCTGCATCAGCTACCAACAATTCTATTCACAAAATACCATACGCTATTCCCAAACATAAAATTGAAAATGGCTTAACTATTTTAGAAGATAACCAACAGCAAATTCCGTTAAAGGTGTTCGGCAATCATAATTTAATGAATATAAATGGCGCACATTTAGTGTGTCAAACATTAGGCATTACTGATTCTCAATTTTATGAAGCCATTCAGTCATTTAAAGGTGCTGCTAAGCGGTTAGAATTAGTTGAATCCACAGCTGATTTTTCTTTTTACAAAGATTTCGCTCATTCACCTTCCAAGTTAAAAGCAACAACCAGTGCCGTAAAACATCAGTTTAAAAATAGAACAATCATTGCCTGCATGGAATTACATACCTTCAGTAGTTTAAACGAAACCTTTTTAGCAGAATACAATGGTTCAATGAACGAGGCCGATGAAGCAATTGTGTATTTTAATCCTCATACCATTGAGCATAAGAAACTAAAACCAATTACAGAACAACAAGTACTTAGCTATTTTAATAGAAAAGATTTACAAGTTTTTACAGATAGTCAACAATTGGTTAGTTATTTAAAAAACAAACACCTGAAAAATCATGTGTTATTAATGATGAGTTCGGGAAATTTTGACGGAATAGACTTTAAACAATTATCAACTGAACTTAATGTGAATTAATTTTGCCTAAAGTACTTCGTATAATTAATCGGTTCAATATAGGTGGCATAACCTATAATGTAACGTATCTTTCTAAATACTTGGAGCCTGAATTTGAAACCCTTTTGGTAGGAGGACCAGAAGAAGAAGGCGAAGATAGTTCATTGTATATTCCACAATCATTAGGCCTACAACCAAAAGTATTACATCAATTTCAGCGCGAAATAAATTTTAAATCGGATTACAAAGCCTATCAAGAGATAAAAAAAATAATTAAGGAGTTTAAACCTGATATAGTTCATACACATGCTTCTAAAGCAGGAGCCATAGGCCGTTTAGCTGCTGTGCATTGCAAAGTGCCTATTATACTACATACATTTCATGGTCACGTATTTCATTCTTATTTTGGAAAAATAAAAACTGAATTTTATAAAATCATTGAAAGGTATTTGGCTAAAAAATCAACAGCCATTGTAGCCATAAGCCATAAACAAAAAAAAGAACTTTCGGAGGTTTATAAAATTGCATCTCAAGAAAAAATTCAGGTAATACCATTAGGTTTTGATTTAAAAAGATTTACCATCAACAAAGAACAAAACCGGAAAGAGTTTAGAGAAACCTATCATGTACAAGCTCATCAAATAGCTATTGGTATTATAGGAAGACTGGCTCCTGTTAAAAATCATGCATTATTTATAAAAGCTATAGCCCATCTTAAAAAAAGTGGCGTTCAACAGTTTAAAGCATTTATTATAGGTGATGGAGAAACACGTCAAAATATTGTGGATGCATGTTATGCCAACCAAGTAAGTTTTTCAGATGATGCTAAAGCAGAGGTAGATGTTGTTTTTACGTCATGGATTACAAAAGTTGAATGGGCATTACATGGTTTAGATATTGTTGCTTTAACCTCATTAAATGAGGGGACGCCTGTAAGTATTATAGAGGCACAAGCCGCAGGTAAATTTGTAGTTTCTACTAATGTAGGTGGAATCGAAGATGTATTGCACCCAGATTGTGGTTATTTATCCGAAGTAACCGATACACAGGCTTTTTGTACTCATTTAGAAAAAGCATGTAATAATATACAAAACTTAACAGAAATGGCTAAAAGTGGCGAAAATTGGGCGATAGATAAATTTAGTTATACACGTTTAGTAAGTGATATGAGGCAATTATACCTAAAGCTGTTAAAAACAGCATGATTTTTGTTATTAGCCGATAAATTTTAAATTTGTAGTTCATAAAATTAATATGCGATTTATTAAATACCTTTTTATTCTATCGGCAATTTTAGGCTTATCATCCTGTAAAATTTTCCGTTCCAATTTGATGTTGAAAACACCTAAGGATTATGCTTATGATAAAATAGTAGATTCTTTAGCAAAACAAGATTATAAAATAGAATCGAATGACTATATCAATGTGAGAATTTTTGCCAATGATGGTTTTAAGATTGTGGACTTAGCAGCTTCCAACTCTCAATTTATGCGCTTTGTTGATTTGGATTATGTTATTAACCAAGATGGTACTGTAAAATTACCATTAATAGGACGTGTAAAATTATCGGGTTTAAGTATAAGAGAAGCAACTGAATATTTAGAGCAAGTGTATTCTGATTATTATGTGAAGCCTTTTGTGTATTTGCAGGTAACAAATAAACGGGTAATTGTTTTTCCTGGAAATGGTAGTTCAGCCAAAATTTTAACATTAACTAATAATAATACAACTGTAATTGAGGCTTTAGCCTATGCTGGTGGTATAACCGAAGACGGAAAAGCTTATAAGGTAAAACTAATTCGTAATCCGCCTAATGGCACACCAAAGGTTTATATGATGGATTTATCTAAAATTGATGGTGTAGCTGCAGGAAATACAGTTGTTTTGGCTCACGATATAATTTATGTAGAACCACGTTATCGTTTGGCTAGAACTTTAGTAGCCGAAATAGCTCCAATTGTCTCATTAATCAGTACTACAATTTTGTTGTATTCTTTAGTTGGTCGTGTTAAATGATACAACCTCAAAATAATAATTCTATAGATAAATATAGAGATCGGGTTTCTAAGTTTAGTAGCGAACTAGATTTAGGTTTGGTTATTTATATAATCAAAAAGAGTTTAGTGTTTGTAGCCATGTTTTTTATCTTAAGTTTAAGTATTGCATACATATATTTAAGATATAGTCAACCCGAATACCAATCAGCTACTTTAATACAAATTAATTCTGCAAATCAAGCCTCTAAAGTTTTGCAACTTAATAAGTATGATGAATCAGATAATAAGATTGCTGAAGCAATGGAACAAATACACTCTAAGATATTTTTAAAGAGAGTGGTTGAAAAATCGGATGTGCAGGTGAGTTACTTTAATGAAGGTACTTTTAAAAATAATGAACTTTATAAGTCGGCGCCTTACCAAGTTAAATTTAATGTTAAAGATGAGGTTATTTATGGCGTTAAAATTTATATCACTTTTAATAATCCTACATCTGGGAATTTAGAATTTATGTTAGGCGGTACCGAACAAAAAGTACCCTTTACAGTTTCTAATGTTATCTCAAGCCCTTATTTTGAATTAGTTATTTCTCCAAATACATTATTAGACCCTAAAAGTGTAAACGCCCAACTTTTAGAAGACAATAAATCTTACTTTATTATTAATAATATTGACCAAGTTACAGCTGCTTTACAATCTAAGATTGATATTAAAATGATTAATGAAGCCGCTAGAACTATACAAGTTAAAGTTACTGATGTTAATGCACAAAAATCTAAAGACTTGGTAAATTTAATTTCTTACGAATATTTAAAATTTGATGTTGAACGCAAGAGTGAGAGTTCTAAAAACATAATTGCTTTTATTGATGATCAATTGGGTATTGTATATAATGACTTAAAGACATCTGAAAGTAATTTACAAGAATTTAGAAAAGTACATCATTATACTCAAGATAATGCTTTGGAATTAAACTCTATACGCTTAACAAAGTTGGAAGATGATATGTTGGAGTTAGAATTGAATGAAAAAATATTAGCAGAACTCCAACAAAACATTTCTAAGAATAAAAGCATTGATACATACCAATTAATCTCACTTATCTCTGGAACTGAGTACGAAAGTGCGATTAAAGAATATACTCAGGCTATACAAAAATTATTGTTAGAGAAAGAAGATTTGTTATACATGGTAACGCCTAGTAGCGATAATATTAAACAAATTAATTTTAATATTGAAACACAAAAGAAATTATTGCTCGAAACCATTAATGCTGTTCGGTTAAAATATAAATCAAAATATACAGATTTATCTAAGCGCTATAAAGACGTTGAAGATAAAAATAATCCAGATCCAGAACTAGATATTGAACATTCAAGACTTACACGTTTATTTAATATTAGAGAAAAATATTACACCATGTTGTTAGAAAAGAAAACGGAATTCTCAATTAACAAAGCAGGATTCGTTTCAGAGAATGTTATCCTAGAAGAAGCTGTAAATAATGGTTCTTGGGTGTCGCCAAATAAGAAATTGACAATTGTCATTGCGATACTAGTATCATTTTTAGCCTCTTTATTTTTAATATTTGTACGTTATTTTTTACATGATAAAATCACTTCTGTTAATGATATTGTAAATAATGTAGATGCTTCTATTTCTGTTCTTGGAATTGTTCCTAATTACGCAAGTGATATTCCAGTTTCGCAATTAGTGGTTGATAAAAATTCAAAATCGCAAATAGCAGAAGCATTTAGAAGTATTCGTTCTAATTTAACGTTTATAAAAAATACAGAAGGATCTAAAATAATTGCCGTAACATCATCAATTTCAGGCGAAGGAAAAACATTTGTGTGTTTAAATATTGCAGGTATCATTGCTTATACAGGCAAAAAGGTCATTTTACTTGACTTAGATATGCGCAAACCTAAAATTCATAAAGGATTTGATGTACCTAATGAAATAGGAATGAGTACCATATTAACAAATTTAACACCAGTTAAAGATTGTATTAAGCAAAGTCACTTCCCTAATTTAGATTATATAACTGCTGGGCCTATTCCGCCTAATCCATCAGAGTTAATTATTAGTGAGCGTTTAAATACATTAATTGATGAGTTAAAACAATCATATGATTATATTGTGTTTGATAACCCACCAATAGGATTAGTAACGGATGGTATTACAACTATCCAAAAAGCGGATTACCCAATTTATGTGTTTAGATCCGATTATTCTAAAAAGCCTTTTGTGCAGATTTTAGATAAATTAATAAATGAAGCTAATATCAAAAATTTATCTATCATTTTAAATGGAGTAGATACAACCCGCTCAAATTATGGTTATAAGTATGGCTATGGTTACGGCTATGGCTACGGTTATGGAAATGGGTATTATGCAGATGAGCATGAGACATCGAACAAGAAAAAAAGTTTTTCTAAGTTATGGAAGTAATTAAAACAGCTATTGAAGGATTATTAATAATAAAACCGAAAGTATTTGCTGATTCAAGAGGTTATTTTTTTGAAAGTTATAATGCAGAGGTATTTAAAACTAATGGCATAAAAGTCGATTTTTTACAAGATAATCAATCGTTATCACAGGCTGGAGTTTTAAGAGGCTTACACTTTCAAGCACCACCTCACGACCAAGGTAAATTGGTGCGTGTAATAATTGGCGCTGTATTGGATGTAGCTGTTGATATTAGAAAAGATTCTAGAACCTATGGACAACACGTTACTATTGAATTAAATGAAGAAAATAAAACCATGTTTTATATTCCACCTGGGTTTGCACATGGATTTTTAACTTTAAGAGATAATACCATTTTTTCTTATAAATGTACCAATGTCTATAATAAGCCTTCAGAGGGATGTATTTTATGGAACGACTCTGATTTGAATATTAATTGGAATGTTGCTCATCCATTATTATCTGAAAAAGATTTAGAAGGTACACCGTTTAAAAAATTTGTTAGCCCTTTTTAAACTTTATGCAGTTTTTTCAAAATAACATATCGTTATTTATTGTATTAATTATTGGAATAACCTTTGTTGTATCTGTTGTTTTTAATTCTATTTTATTAAAATTTTCACAAACATTAGGTGTTCGACAAAAACAATTGCATAAAGAAATTAGATGGAGTCCAACGGTAAGACCATCGGTTGGTGGAATCTCTTTTTTTGTCATTTTCTTATGCACATTTATAGTATTTAATTTTATAAATAATCTTTTTCCGTTGCATTATGGTAACTTAAAAATTCTAGGAGTTTTTATGGTTTGTACAATTGCTTTTATTATGGGATTGGCTGATGATGCTTATAATACACAACCATTATTAAAGTTTATTGTGCAATTACTTTGTGGATTAATTTTATATTTTACTGGAACTAAGATTAATATTTTTACTACTGAGGCCTTAAATTTTGCTTTGACACTTTTTTGGGTAATTGGCTTTATGAATTCTATTAATATGTTAGATAACATGGATGCAATTACTACCATTGTTTCGTTGGTTATTTTGATTTACGTTTTAATTTTAAATTATAGTTTAAATAATATGATAGCTCCAATTCCTATTTTAAGTATGGGATTAGTTGGTGCTTTACTAGGTTTTTTGGTTTATAATTGGCACCCTGCCAAGATGTTTATGGGAGATACTGGGAGCCAATTTTTAGGTGCATTTTTATCAGTAATTGGTATTGAATATTGTTGGAACTCGTTCTCTCTTGTTCAAAATTTTTGGTATTCAGTAAATCCTATATTTTTAGGGTTCTTAATTATTGCTTTAGTATTTATTTTACCATTAACTGATACCATTACGGTAAGCATAAATCGTATTGCGAAAGGAAGTTCTCCATTTGTAGGCGGTAAAGATCATACTACACATCATTTATTTTTTAGAGGTCTGACTGAGAAACGAATAGCTGTTCTCTTTTTTGCAATTGGCTTACTAGGCTTAACATTGGCTTTAAATATTATATTTAATTACCAATCAGTTTGGTTAATTGTTTCTATTATTTTTTGTGCAATCACTTTCGTATCTTTATATCTCAATACGATAATTAAAAGAAAGTGACGATTTCTGTATGGATATTAAGGATATTTAAAGAACCAAGTCATTTATATAAGAAAATTTATATAAGTTTTTTTTGTTGGCTAGTACTCATGATTTTTATTAGACTAGTTGTTTTCTCGCCATTTAATTATATTTATGATTATACAAACTCTAATTTTAAAGTATTAGGATTAAATATCCCTTTAAATTTGAATTTTGCAGGAGAGAAAGTGCCTCTAAATGATTTTGAAATTAAAGAAAATTTAGAGAAAGAATTTTTTACTAATAAAACATGGAAACGCTCATCGTTACATTTATTTCAAAAGGCTCAAAGATGGTTTCCAATTATAGAGCCTATATTAAGACAACAAGGTGTTCCAGATGATTTCAAGTACGTAGCTATTATTGAAAGCCATTTATCTAATGTTGTATCACCTATGGGTGCAGCTGGTTTTTGGCAACTGATGCCTAACACCGCACAGCATTACGGATTAAAAGTAAACAACGATATTGATGAACGATTAGATATTCAAAAGGCAACCATAGCTGCTTGTAAACATTTTAAAGATGCTTTTCGCTATTTTAAAAGTTGGACTTTATCTGCAGCCGCTTACAATGTGGGTATTGGCGGGATTCAAAATGCAATGAAGAAACAAAAATCGAATAGCTATTATGATTTATTATTAAATAAAGAAACTGGAAGTTTTATTTATAGAATCTTGGCATATAAAACATTATTAACTGATCCGGAACATTTTGGTGTGAAATCAAAAATTAAAAAAGGAAATCTATTTCCTGCATTTAAGATTGTGAAAGTAGATTCGTCTATAACCAATTTAAAGGCTTTTGCAAAATATTATCATACAGATCTGATAACTTTAAGAACATTTAATCCTTGGTTAATAGGCGATGAACTACCTAATCCTAATAATGATCGTTATGAAATTAAAATCCCAAAAAATAAACAAGTTGATTTAAGTGTATATTTTAATGATGTGTTTCCTCAAGAAAGGATAAATGATACGATTTCAGTACACAAGATGTATTCTGACTCCTCTGTTATAAATAATGATACCTTATCAGAAATTAAACAAAATCATAAAAACTAATTACAAATTATTAATCATATAATGGAAGAAGAACAAATAGAAGTTATTGGAGCAAGGGTTCATAATTTAAAAAATATTTCAGTAACTATACCACGTAATCAATTGGTTGTCCTTACTGGTTTGAGTGGGAGTGGAAAATCTTCATTAGCTTTTGATACAATTTATGCAGAAGGACAAAGGAGGTATATAGAAAGTTTTTCGAGTTATGCGCGACAATTTCTAGGTAATATGGAGCGTCCAGATGTAGATAAAATTTCTGGGTTAAGTCCTGTTATTTCTATTGAGCAGAAAACCGTGAATAAAAACCCACGTTCAACAGTTGGAACCATTACCGAAATTTATGATTTTCTAAGATTATTGTTTGCACGAGCAGGCGAAGCATTTTCGTATGTAACTGGTGAAAAAATGGTGCGTTATAGCGACGAACAAATTATACAACTCATTTTAGAAAAATATGATTCAAAAAAAATTAATTTGTTAGCACCTATAATAAAAGGGAGGAAGGGACATTACCGCGAACTCTTCGAAGATATTAGAAAAAAGGGGTTTAATAAAGTAAGGATAGATGGTGAAATTGAAGATATTACACCAAAGATGCAAGTGGATAGATATAAAATTCATGATATTGAAATAGTGGTGGATAGGTTGGAGGTAAATGAAAGCATAAAATCAAGATTAGTTCAATCGTTGCAAATAGCCATGAAACATGGAAAAGGAACGATTATGGTTCTTGAACACGATGTAAAATCAACTAACTCAAAAAAGAAATCTAATGCCTTTGGTTTTGGCAAAGTGCAATTTTTTAGCCGAACATTAATGTGTCCTACATCTGGTATATCGTATGATGAACCTGCTCCCAATTTGTTTTCGTTCAACTCGCCTTATGGTGCTTGTCCTAAATGCAATGGCTTAGGTGTTGTGTCGGAAGTTGATATTCATAAAATTGTTCCGAACCCTAAATTATCAATTCGTAAAGGAGCTATCGTTCCTTTAGGTCCTTCTAAAAATTCTTGGGTATTTAAGCAAATTGAAGCTATTGGAAATAAATATCAATTTAACTTAGATACACCCTTTGAACAAATTGATGAAGATGCCATTAATATTTTGTTAAATGGTACAGATGAGATGTTTACTATTAAAACAGATACAAATTCTAATGGATATAATTTTTCTTTTGATGGTATTGCTACTCATATTGCTAAACAAGCCGAAGAAGACACATCACCTGCTATGTTACGTTGGGCAGAAGGGTTTACAAATAAAATTAATTGCTCCACTTGTAATGGAACAAGGTTGAAGAATGAAGCCTTGAATTTTAAAATTGATGGTAAAAATATTTTTGAGCTAGCAGAGATGGATATTCATTTTCTTCAAGAATGGTTTGTAGGAATTGAAAAACGCCTTACTAAATCTCAAAATGTCATTGCAAAAGAAATCTTAAAAGAGATTAGGGCTCGAATTGGATTTTTGTTAGAGGTAGGATTAGATTATGTTACATTAAATCGTTCATCGAAAACACTGAGTGGAGGAGAGGCACAGCGTATTCGATTAGCTACGCAAATAGGTTCGCAATTAGTAGGTGTACTTTATATTTTAGATGAACCAAGTATTGGATTACATCAACGTGATAATATAAAACTAATTGAAGCACTAAAAAATTTAAGAGATATTGGTAACAGTGTGTTGGTGGTTGAGCACGATAAAGATATGATTGAGCAAAGTGATTATGTGGTAGATATTGGTCCAGGTGCTGGAATTCATGGGGGTAGGGTAGTGGCAGCTTCAACTCCAAAACAGATGCTGAAATTTAACACCTTAACTGCAGAATACATTACAGGCAAACGTACGATAGAGGTCCCAAAACAACGCCGAAAGGGTAATGGAAAAAAATTGATTTTGAAAGGTTGCACGGGACATAATCTCAAAAACATTGACTTGAAAATTCCATTAGGACAATTTATTTGTGTTACTGGTGTGAGCGGTAGTGGTAAATCAAGTTTAATAAATGAAACACTCTATCCAATTTTAAGCAATCATTTTTATAAATCAGAAAAGAGAGCATTGCCCTATCAAACAATATCAGGTATAGAACATATTGATAAAGTGATTGATATTGATCAATCTCCCATCGGTCGTACACCAAGAAGTAATCCAGCCACTTATACCAATGTGTTCTCGGATATAAGAAACCTTTTTGCCAATTTACCTGAGTCTAAAATTAGAGGATATAAACCAGGACGTTTTTCTTTTAATGTAAAAGGCGGTCGTTGCGAAACCTGTGGTGGCGCTGGATTAAAAACAATTGAAATGAATTTTTTACCAGATGTGTACGTGAAATGTGATGAGTGTAATGGTAAACGCTATAACCGAGAAACTTTAGAAGTTAGATATAAAGGTAAATCCATAAACGATGTGTTAGACATGACTATTGATCAGGCTTGTGATTTTTTCGAAAACTTGCCTTCTATTTATCGCCAAATTAAAACTTTGCAAGAAGTAGGATTAGGTTATATAACCTTAGGGCAACAGGCCACTACACTAAGTGGAGGAGAGGCACAGCGCGTTAAACTTTCTACTGAATTAAGTAAAAGAGATACAGGTAATACACTTTATATTTTAGATGAGCCTACTACGGGGTTGCATTTTGAGGATATTAGAATCTTATTAGGTGTATTAAATAGATTAGTTGATAATGGCAATACTGTTATTGTTATTGAACATAATTTAGATATAATTAAAGTGGCTGATTATATTGTTGATATAGGGCCAGAAGGTGGTTTAAAAGGAGGTACTATACTTTTCTCTGGCACCCCAGAGGATTTAGTGAAATTTAATAAAGGTTACACTGCCCCTTTCTTAAAAAAGGAGTTAAATTAACTCATACGTTAATCCATTTATCTTCTCTAAATCGTTAATAAGTTCAGTACTTAATCCAATTTTTTTGGTTTTAGAGTAAAGTTTCACACTCAGATTCTCCGTTTTATCTTCTACAAAAAATTCAACAGAGCACTTACCTTGCGATGAATTAAGTACATTTTCGATAGAGTTAATCAGCTCTTCATTAATATCGGTTACATTAAGTTTAAGTTTCATTAATGAGAAGATGTTACTCTTAACATCTTCTAATAGTTCAATTTTTTGAACTTTTAATTCTAAGCTTCCTGTTTGCCCAAAGCGTTCCTGAACTTTGGCTCTTACATATATAAATAACCCAACATTTAAGTATTTACTAAATTCTACATAATCTTTTCCAAATAACATAATCTCAGTTGTGCCATGATAATCCTCAATGGTTAATTTGCCAAATGGATTTCCTGTTTTTCCGGTGCGTGATTCGCCACCAACTACAATGCCTGCAAAAGAAACATCTTTACCTCTAAAAGGTTCTAATCCTGCCTTTAGTTGAGCACAATTGGCACTACATTTATTTTCTACTATTAACTTGTATGGATCGAGTGGATGACCAGAAATAAAAAATCCTACTACTTCCTTTTCTTTAGCTAACTCATCTAATTTACCCCAAGGTTCTACTTTTTGTGGAAGTTGTGGTTCAGTAATCTCTATTACATCATCGCCACCAAATAAACTGGCTTGAGAGTTGTCATTTCCTGAATTTATTTGATTACTGTACTTTATCATTTTATCGGTTAGTGTGCTACCATCTATATCTGGTGTAAAAAACATAGCTCTATGTACGCCTTCAAAACTATCAAACGCACCTGCCAAGGCTAAACCTTCTATTGATTTTTTATTGATGGATTTACTATCAAGTCGTTTTGCTAAATCAAATGCTGAGATAAATTTTCCGTTTTTATCTCTTTCTTCAATAATATTATTAACAGTGTTTTCTCCTACGCCCTTAATAGCACCCATACCAAATCGAATATCGGTTTTACCCTTTATGACATTAAATTTTGAAAAGCCTTCATTAACATCAGGCCCCAAAACTTTTATCCCCATACGTTTACATTCTTCCATAAAAAATGCAATCTTTTCAATACTTCCAGAATGGTTTAATACTGAAGCCATAAACTCACTTGGGTAATGCGCTTTAATGTATGCGGTTTGATATGCAATATACGCATAACATGTAGAATGTGATTTATTAAAAGCATAACTTGCAAAGGCTTCCCAGTCTGTCCACACTTTTTCTGCTTTAGTTAAGTCGTGTCCATTTGCCTGACAGCCCTCTAAATATTTACTCTTCATTTTATCCAGCACATCTTTTTGCTTTTTCCCCATTGCCTTACGCAAGGTATCTGCATCACCTTTAGTAAAGTTGGCAAGTTTTTGAGATAAACGCATTACCTGTTCTTGATAAACCGTAATTCCATACGTTTCAGATAAATATTCTTCCATGCCGTTTAGGTCGTAAGATACAGGTTCTAAACCATGCTTACGTTTAATGTAATTTGGAATATAGGCTAGAGGTCCTGGACGATACAAGGCATTCATTGCAATTAAATCATTAAAAGAATCGGGTTTTAATTCCTTTAACGATTTTTGCATTCCTGCACTTTCATATTGGAAAATACCATTGGTTTCACCTCGTTGAAAAAGTTCATAGGTTTTTTTATCATCAAGTGGAATGGTATCTATGTCAATGTCGATATTTTGATTTTGTTTTATAAAATGTAAAGCATCTTTTATAATCGTTAAGGTTCTTAATCCTAAGAAATCCATTTTTAGAAGGCCAGCATTTTCTGCTACAGAGTTATCAAACTGAGTAACGAGCATGTCATTATCTTTAGCTTTTGTAACGGGAACAAATTTTACCATTTCATCGGGTGTGATAATTACACCACACGCATGTATGCCTGTGTTTCTGAGGCAACCTTCTAATTCGTAAGCTTGTTTTAATACATTAGCTTCTGGCGTATTACCTTCTGATAATTTTCTGAAATTATGAGATTGCTCAACTACCTCCCTTTTATCTTTTATCTTACCTAAATATTTTTCGTCAATACCACCTGGTTTTAATAATGATTTTAATTCAGCATCTAAACTATCAGGAAAAGATTTAGCTAGCTTATCGGCGTCAGCTAATGGTAAATCTAACACTCTTGCGGTGTCTCTTATTGCTGATTTACCACCCATAGTGCCATAAGTAATAATTTGAGCTACCTGATTAAACCCGTATTTTTTAATCACATACTCAATCACTTTACCTCGACCTTCATCGTCAAAATCAATATCTATATCGGGCATACTAATACGATCAGGGTTTAAAAAACGCTCAAAGAGTAAATCGAATTTAATGGGATCTACATTGGTAATCCATAAGCAATACGCAATAGCTGAACCTGCTGCTGAACCACGACCAGGCCCAACAGAAACTCCCATCTCTCTTGCCTTTGAAATAAAATCAGCTACAATCAAAAAATAACCTGGATAACCCATTCTTTCAATAGTGGCTAACTCAAACTCAATGCGCTCTTTGGTTTCTTGAGGCATATCGGGATAACGTTTGTGTGCACCTTGCCAAGTTAAGTGCGACATATAAATGAACTGCTCGGCAATAACTAGCATTTCTGCCTTTTGAATCTCAATTGCTTCAGTACTTAATTTTTTTTCTGCCCATGATTTTTCTTTTAATGCAACAATACGTTCAAATGATGCATTTATAGCTTCTTGATTTTCGGTAATGAAAGTTTTGTCTATCTCAAATTTTGGTAATAAAATGTCACGACCTAACTTGTAAGGTTCAATCTTTTCAATTATCTCGTTGGTTGTTTCTAAGGCTTCTGGAATATCTTGAAACAAACTAGCCATATCTTGTGGCGACTTAAAATAAAATTCTTTATTCTGTAAACCATACCTAAATCCTCTGCCTTTACCAATTGGAGTTGATTTTTTTTCACCATCTTTTACACATAATAAAATATCATGTGCATCAAAACCATTTTTATCGAGGTAATAATTATTATTAGCTGCAAAATATTTTACGTTATATTTTTTAGCAAAACGCATGAGTACATCATTCACATGGTTTTCATCGGGTAAATCATGTCGGTTAAGTTCAACATAAAAATCATCTCCAAACTGTTCTTTGTACCAAACAAAGGATTCTTCGGCTTGTTCTTCACCAACATTTAAAATAAGATTTGGAATTTCACTACTTAGAGAACCGGTTGTGGCAATTAAGCCTTCTTTATTGCTTAGTAATAAATTTTTATCAATACGTGGCACATAATAAAAACCATCTATTAAACCAATGGAACTTAGTCGAGAGAGGTTTTGATAACCAACAATATTTTTAGCTAAAAAGACTTGAGTATATCCATTGTCTTGTTTAGATTTATCCGTATGATCTTTACATATATTTAATTCACATCCAATAATACATTTTAGCAATTCTTTTTTAGTTGCTTGTTTTTCTCCTTTTTCTACTGCTTCGTTATGTGATTTGATGGATTTGTTTTGTTTATCAATAGCTTGCCAAAATAAAAATGCCCCGTACATATTTCCATGATCTGTCATTGCTACAGCAGGCATATTATATTCGGCAGCTTTTTTTACTAAATCGGCTACATCACTTGTAGATTGTAATACAGAGAACTGTGTGTGATTGTGTAAGTGCGAAAACCGAATGGTATCTTTATTAGTTTGATGTGGTGTATTAGTAGTTGTATCTATTTTAGTGCTAGTACTTGTTTGTTTTTTGTTTTTCCAAGTCTGCTCATGTTTATATAACTCCGATAAATCAGGTGCTTGGTAATAAATAGATGACAAATTACTAGGAGGTATTTCCTTTATTTTGGTAATGCCTTGTTTTATAATTTCAAAAAATACCTTACCAGTTGCTAAAACATCAAAGGCGGCATTGTGAGCTTCTTCAAACGTATCGTTAAATAGTTTTTTGTATAATTCGGTTAAAGTAGGCCACTTGAATTTTCCACCTTTACCGCCTGGTATAGCGCAATATTCGGTGGTTTGGTCATTTTTAGTGTCAATAAATGCTTTATTTGCTAAAATGTTATCAAAACCGCAACGTAATAATTCTGAGCCAATGATGTTGATATCAAACTCAATATTATGTCCGCATAAATAATTAGCTTGTTGAACAATGGTAATAAATTCGGTTAAAACATCTTTTAGATTTTTTCCTTCTTCAAGAGCACGCTCATTAGAGATGCCATGAATTTGTGTTGCATTATAAGGAATAGTATAACCATCGGGTTGTACAATGATGGAGTTACTGTTTAATAAATTGCCATGTTCATCGTGTAATTGCCATGCAATTTGAACCATACGAGGCCAATTATCAAAATCAGTTAGTGGAGCTTTATAATCTCGTGGTAAGCCAGTTGTTTCTGTGTCAAAAATTAAGAACATGTAATAAATGCTTTGATGGTAAAAAGTAGTAATAGTTTACAAGCAAAGTAACGAGTAAACTTACTCGTTAAATTTACAAAATAAGCACCAAATTTTAATGAATTGTTAATATCTGTTGAGATTGTTAATGTAGTATGGAATATTTTATGTATTCAAACTAATTTGAATGTTTTTTTATCTATTTTTTGAGAGAATTTCAAAATTAAAATTAGTTAATTTGAACTTTAAACTCAACTTGTATGTCAGTATTTCCAGGAGCATAAGTTCCATCTTTTATATTTGGTTGGTGTTTTAGTTCTACTTTTAATAAAGATTTATTCATGGGCATATTAGGTGTTTGCCAAATAGTATTTAATCCGAGAGGCTTATTGTTGGCATCCAAATCCATGTATTTGATGGTAAGCATACTATTTGTTAAATATACAGATGGAGGTGCACCACTGGGATTTAAACTATTAAAGAATATGAGGTGATCTACAGCTTCATTTTTTACCTCGTTCGAGATGGTATCAATAGGATTTTTAGTTTCGTCGAGGAGTAATATGTGGCAACTGTAAACTTTATTTTGTAATAAATGAATTACTGAGTCTGATTGATTGATACCTCCATATATTGCAGGATTCCCACCCACGCCATCTACATCGCTAAATTGATAAGTTGTAAAACTGTGCGTAACTGTATCTTCAAGTATTAATTTAATTGTTGTGATGAGTTCGGTTTCATCGTTGTTAGGTGCAATTGGGTTTTCTGGTGATGGATCGTTTTTCTTTTTACAAGCCATTATCAATATACAACTGATAGAAATAGTAATAACGAATTTAAAGGTTGTTTTCATAGCTTTTGTTTTTTTAATGTTATGGGTTATTTTTTATCATAAATAGTGAGTGGTACTTTTATTCTAATAGTATAATTTCTACCAATAGCATCTGTAAAGTATCTAAATCTATCTAAGTAATCCCTATACACTGTATTTAATATATTTGATGCCAAAAGGCTAATATCAATGCGTTGTTTACTTAAAATTATTGAAGTGCCTATTTCAGCATTAAGTAAACCGTATGCTTGAGGTGGTGGAGCAAAATCACTTTGTTTAGGTACACGCCATTGTTTAGTAATGTATTGATAACCTATTTCGAAGTATGTATCTCTTATAAATGTATTAACATCTGTAAAATATTTAGTGTTTAGACTATATCTATCAGAAGGCATATAAATGAGATAATCGTTGATGGTATAATTCCAACCACGTAATAACATGGCTTTGCAATTAAATTCTAAATGTTTTGAAAACTGACTTGAGACTTTAGCGTCAATCCCACTAATGCGTGCTTGTGCTTGTTGATATATAAATACTGGGTATGCACCCTGAATGGTTAATTCAGTTTGATTACTAGGATTTAAGTAAATATAATTTTCAAATTGGTTATGATAGATGTTTAGCTCTGTTTTAAGATTTTGTAGTTGCCATAAACTAGCTATTGAGAAATTATAAACTTTCTCAGTTTTTAAATGACTATTTCCTTTTTCAATTGAGCCTAATCCTTGGTGAATACCATCGCTATATAATTCATTTACGGCTGGCGCTCTCCATGCCGAACCTACATTTACAACAATAAGCCATTGTTTATTAGGTTTAATAATACCACCGGCATTCCACGATAGATTAGAGAAATATAACTCAGGTTTTTGAAGTTGTTGCCCAATGTAATAGAATGATTTTAAATTTTTATAATCATATCTTAATCCTGCCTCTAGTTCAATATGTTGCCTAACAAAACGTTCAATAGCAAAAACTCCAAAAGTGTTATTAATGTAATTAGGAATAAAAAATCGCCCTAGATAAACGTTCTGTTGATTCACATAACTTGCCCCTAATTGCCCTCTAAATGATTTAATATTAAGATGTTCGAGCATTAATTCGCCCGATTGAGATGTAATGCGATAGTCTAATTCTGGCTTGTTCAGTGCTGCTAAGGTATTATTTAAAGGCGGATGTTTATCAAATTCTTTTCTAATATTGTATTGGTAGGCATATTGAAAACTTGCAACCCATCTAGATGCAATATGCCAATGCCATTTCATTTTTGCTAGTTCGTGGCTTATGAGTTGATAAGGTCTGGAAATTGAGTAGGAAAAATCAGCTAAACTATCTTGAGGTTTGTGAGCATTAAATGAAGCCATCAAGTCGGTTAAATTATCGGCATGTGCTCCCGAAAAAATTCCAATCTTACTATTAAACTGAGAGTAGAATAATTCTACACCCCACCTTTTTCGGTGATAGGAGGTTGCCCATGAAAAATTGTTTTCTTCAACGCCAGTGTTTTTAAGATAATAGTTTGGGGTTCTAACATTGCCACTTTTTTTTAACGTGCCTTGCAAACGCCAGCTAAAGTATTTGAGTTTATCAAAATATCCTTCAATAATAGCTGATGCTGTTCCTGATCTTCCGTTACTACTACCTACTAAATTTAGTTCACTTCTTATTGAGGCAGTATCAGGTAAGTTATTAGGCTCAACTAAAATAACTCCAGCTATGGCATCGCTTCCGTATCTTACAGCATTTGAACCCATTACCACTGTTAACCTTTGAGCAATAAACGGATCAATCTCAGGTGCATGTTCATTACCCCATTGTTGTCCTTCTTGCCTTATACCATTATTTAAAATTAAAACTCTATATCCTTGCATGCCATGTATCATTGGTTTTGAAATGCTACTTCCAGTTTTAAGAGTTGTAACACCATTAATGGATTGTAGTGCGTCTCCTAAGTTTTGCCCTCTGGTTTTATCAAGTTCCTTTCCACTGAGTTCATCTATGTGTTGGGTTTTAGGTGTTTCCAGTTGTTTATCCATCACATCTATTTGGCTTAACTCTACAGCACTATGAGGCAACTTAATTGTGATACTAGTGTTTTTTTTGACTGTGATATTAATACTTGTATCTCTACAACCAACATGTCTAATAATAATCTGATGTTGTCCTTCTTCTAAATTCAGAAATGTAAAACGCCCGTGTTCATCTGTTACTTTTGTGTCATTTGTTTGTTTTAGGATAACAAAAGTACCTTCAAGCTCTTGTCCATTATCTTTATCAATGACCTTTCCTGAAAGTTGATAAGACGATGATTGAGATAAAAGAGAATGACTAATAGCCGTGCAAAAGATGGTTATAGCCCAAGTACATAGCCAAATTTTAAATTGCATATTTGTTGTTGTAATCCAATTATTTTACTGGATCATAACCACTTCCGCCCCAAGGATGACAACGTCCTATACGTTTTATAGTAAGCCAAGTACCTTTAAAAAAACCGTATTTGGTAAAAGCGTCAATACCATATTGCGAACACGATGGTGTAAAACGACATGATGGCCTTAGTAATGGTGAAATAGCATATTGATAAAAACGAATAATAGCTATGGCTATGAACTTCAATTGTGTTGTTATTAATTAAGTTAGTTAAGTGCTTAAAAAAAAGAATACTAACTCATTGGCGGCCCTCGTAAATAGGCAATAGCTTTATGTAGCTTAGGTAAAAAACTTGATTGTTCTAAAATTGAAATTTCTTTACTAGGTTTTAAGGGAGAGAAATTAAGAAAAAACTTAAAAACAGTATAATAAACTGGTGCATCAAATTTTTCAAAATTACAATCTGTATTTTGTTCTTCTTGCTGAATTGTAGCACCATCTTTAGGGGCTGGAATATTGTGATGAATATGCCCTAGTAAAGAGTGAATATACACCTTGGGTGTGGCTGCAAATAATACTACAGCTAATAAGGCAAATGATAAAACTATTTTAAATTTCTTTTTCACTTACACAAATTTATAAAAAAAGACATTAATACCAAATTAACATAGACGCCTTTATTGCATTATGATGTTAAAATTAATAAAATGTAATCTAAAAGCAAAAATGAGGTGAATATCTACACTTAAATTTAAGGTTTAGCATATAAAATCGTAAATTTATGTTTGTATTTCATCTTGTTTTGATAAAACACCTCAACATAATTAGTGTTTTCTTTTGTTTAGCTTTTGTATTAGTTATATCTTGTAATAGCAAGCAATTAGCCTCAATACAACCACACAAACCCTATAAATCAAAAAAACTAATTGTTGTTTTAATTGATGGGCCACGTTGGGAAGAAACATGGGGCGATTCCACACATCAATATCAACCGTATTTAGCAACTTACCTAAGAAACGAGGGCTGCATTTTTACTAATTTTTATAACTTAGGCTATACCATTACTAATCCTGGACATTGCGCTATCTTAACCGGGAATTATGAGAGCTTAGCAAATAATGGTTCGCAGTTACCTAGTTATCCTAGTTTGGCTCAAACTTTCTTACAAAAATCACAACACGATTCCGCTTCATCATGGCTAATTACAAGTAAAGATAAATTAGAAATTTTTAAATCTTGCCTACAATCATCATGGTCTAATCAATATATGCCGAGTGTTGATTGTGGTGTAGGAGGTTTGGGAACAGGATATAGACATGATTCAATTACTTTATTAAATGCTATGAATGTGTTACAAAATAGTCACCCTGATTTTATGTTTATTTCATTTAGAGATCCAGATTACTCTGCTCATGCTAATGATTGGAATGGCTATTTAGAAGGAATAAAAAGAGGTGATAAATATGTGTATGAATTATTTAATTTTATACAAACAGATACGGTTTATAAAAATCAAACAACATTTGTTGTTACAAATGATCATGGTCGTCATCCGGATAATTTAGGGGGGTTTACCTCTCATGGAGATAATTGTAGTGGTTGTAAACATATTAATTTATTTATAGCAGGACCAGACATTAAGAAAAATCAAATAATTACAACTTTTGCCGAGCAAATAGATTTACATTTTACGTTAAGCCATTTACATGGTCTTAACAATTTATACAGTAAGGGGAAATTAATTCCTGAAATTTTTAATTAATCTAAGAATAAAAAATCTTAGTGTTTAATAATACATACAGTTATTTTCTCTTTGAACGAATACGACTAAGTGTTGATTGATCTATGTTAAGATATTCAGCTAGCACACCTAGGGATAAGTGAGGTAATAAATGTTCGGCACGGTTCATCCATTCTATAAAGCGATTTTCTGCATTGTGTTGTGAGTGAATGATGAAACGTTTTTCCCAATATTGATAACCAGCTTCTAAAATTTTAATGTAAATACTAGCGATATCAATATGTTCTTGAATAAGTTTTTTAAACTGCGACATTTCTATTGAGAAGGTCTCACAGTTTGTCAATGCCGATATAATTTCACTTCCTGTTTCATTATCATACATTGTTTTAAAGGAAGTAATAAAATCTCCTTTTTCACCAAACCACAATGTGTGTTCTTCTCCATCATTACTAATGTATGCTCTTGTAAAACCTGAATATATAAAATAACAAGTAGTGCAAACGCCTTTATTGGAAACAATGACATCTCCTTTATTAAAGTTTTTATATTCAAAAAAACGTGCAATTTTTTCTACAGTCGAAGATTCAACATGCGGATTACTATGTTGAAGAACCTCTTTAAGTATATTAGTATTCACCATTTGAACACTAAAGATAATAAAAAAATTAACGCATATATAAAATTGTTTTAAAACAATTGTAAGGCTAATAGCCAGATGTATAACATGGAGGGGCTTTAAAATCAATTTTGAAATTAAGCGTAATGCCAAAAAAGAAATACCAATCTTTGGTTCTTGGGTTACCTCTCTGTTTATTAATATTACTTCCAGCCTTTATTGATCTATCTGATAAAAGTACCGAATTTGCTCCAGCAGCCACAGCAGTTGTCCAGTCTGGATAAGTTCCACTTACATCGTCTAGGTAATCGGTAAATGTTTTACGTGGACCCCATTCTAAACCAATTCCAACTTTTTTTGAAACATTAATTTTTGCTCCAATCCCAAATGGAATTGCTACCTGAGTCAGTTTATAGCCTTTTGCTTGCCCTTCGGTTCTTAAAGGTTGAGTACTGATCCAAGTATTTCCATATCGTGTTTGTGGATTAAAACGGAATACATCAAGGCCTAAAAATAAAAATGTAGTAAATTTATATTTATCGTTACTAATACGGTATTCTAAGAAATTAAATTCGGCTAATACATTAAACTCAATGATTCTAGTTTTAAAATTTAGATTTCTTTGAATTTGGTCTGCATCGTTGGTTTGTGAGTCATCGCCAAGAATATTGCCCCAATTAAAGCCTCCTCTAAATGCGTATCTATAATTTGGTGTAAAACGGTAAAAAACACCTGCAGCAGGTTGGGTTAAAAAGAAATGTCTTCTCGGACTTAAATCTCCAATATAATAAGCACCACCAAGCATCACGCCTAACTCGTGTTGTCTAAAATGTCTTCTTCCAGATTGCGCAAATAGTGACGTGGCTAACGCATTGCTTATTAAAAGGGTTATTATGAGGCGTTTCATCTTATGCAATATAACGTGTTTAAATTAACTTTAGTATATGAAAACAGTTAAATAGGCTTACAAAATTATCAATTTTATTTTATAAGTTTTGTAGTTATTCTGTACAACTAAAAAATAAACACCTGTTGCTAAATTATGACGTTGTAAGTTGTATTTTGTGGTATGGCAAATATCTTCTTTTAGTAATTGACCAAAACTGTTATATAGTTTAATGGTGTTTAACTCAGCGCTTTCAAATAACAAGGTGGTTTCAATTGTAAAAGGATTTGGAAACACTTTCATGGTTTCTTCTGTTTCAATGATTTTAACATTGTCAAAAGTTTCGCCACAGGTTATAGTTGCAAAACCGTCAAGTTTTCCATAACCCCACCTTGTGTTGGGTAACATGGAGCCTGTGTAGTTATCTTGATAAGCACAATTTATAATAGCTTGTTTAATTTGCTGATTGGAAGCTGCTGGTTGTCTTTCTAAATATAGTGCTACAAGTCCTGCAACAACTGGACTAGCTACTGAAGTGCCACCAGCAGTTCGATGAAACCCGCCTTGTGCAACTACATCGGGGAAATTTACAATATAATTTGCCAACATGCTTAATGGTAAACAAGTTAAAATATTAGAGCCAGTTGCTGCTATGTCGGGTTTCATCCGATTATCACGTGTAGGGCCACTGCTACTTGTATAATGAATTTGACCTGAGGTTTCATTGATAGTTTGAATCGTATTGTTAACATCAATAAATCGATTTCTATCTGTATAATTGGCAACCGTAATTATTTCTTCACTACACTGAAAACCACTTACCATTGTTTGTTGAAGATCTGGTAGTTTGTAATGTGTAATTTTAGGGTAGTTGATGGTTGAGGGTAAGTTGTTTGATACATAATCAAAATTCCAAGAGTCGAACTGACCACTGCCAGTTGTAGTAAATGCCCAATTATAATTTAAACTATCGGCTTTAATGGTTATAGCAAGTTCATAAACTCCAAATGAATTGATGCTTGCAGATGATAGTATAACGCCTATGCGTTGAGATTGATAAAATAAAGTATCTTTTTTTAATGTATTAAGTGAGAAATTGTAATTTCTAAAGCTAGTATTGGCAAGATCTATCAAAGCAGGGTTGGTAACTCCTATTTGATATTGTACATTTTTTATTTGTGATGTATCGGCAAATATTGAAAAGTTAATTTCATTAGTATTATTTCGTATCCAAGTGAAATTGGTATCGGCGGGCGTTACTTGGTATCCTAAATGAAAGTATGAAGCTCCTCCATTTCCTGCAGCGGCTACCATTGCTCTTCCAGGCGTATTAGCAATTAGGGCATTTATCATTTGTGTTTCTAAATCTGTACCATCATGGCTTCCATAATAGTCGCCTAGGCTGGCATTAATTACACAAGGCATATTTAAACTATCAGCTTTGTGTATAATATATTGAACCGCATCAGCTATAGTGTGCCCTGGTCGATTAAAATCCACAGCAACTACCACTAAATCTGCATTTGGAGCCATGCCCTCATATTTATTTACCGAAAAACCATTTCCTGCTGCTATTCCTGATGAATTAGTGCCATGACCATAATATACTAAATCAGTGTGTGTACATTGCCCTGCATCTATTTCTGTATTGTTCCATTCTTGCCCATATCCAAACATACTAGGTGTGTTACTAGATAATGGTTTGGTCATATCCCATAAAAATTTTATACGAGAATGACCATTTATGTCTTTAAAATCTGGGTGATTAAAATCGGTTCCACTATCAATAATCCCAATTAATATTCCATTTCCATTAAAAGGTTGCGTTAAGGGAGCTAAGCCTAATTTAATTGGTTTTATTCTGTTTTTTACATGGGCACTATCCGCCATAACCTGTAAATGATGGTGAGTATATTCTATTCTTAATACCTCTTGATGTTTTGCCAATTGCTTTATGGTGGCAATATCTGTTTGTATAGAATATAGATTATTGGTCTTAAATTTTACTTGTATTTGTTTTAGGAATCGGTTTAATGGTGTGGTATGAGGTTTGGTAAGCAATAATACATCTATTGTTTGTGATTGTTTGGCTGTATCTAAAATTTTAATTAAATCCGTATTTAATACAGATTGAGCACATGTAACCTTTACTATACAAGCAATTAATACTAAACTACAAAATCGCATTTTATATAAGAGTAATTTGGGTTAAGTTACAAATAATTTAGATATTTACACCATGCCTTACTTACTAATTGTTTTTTTAACTTTTTGTATAAACCTTAAATTAGTTCGTGCACAAGATTCTATTGCATTCACTAAAGATTTTAGATTGTATGAAGGTGTGTATTTAAGTTATGAAGATTTAAGATATAATTGGCCAATACCAAAAGAGAAAATTAATACCAATATACAAAAAGACCAGTTAGATTTTTACTCTAAACTTATTGAAAATGACATGGTGGAATATGAAGAAAGAGATGGAAGCATTGCTCAAATAAAATCAAGTAAAATTTGGGGTTATTGTCAAAACAATATCATTTTTATTAATCTGGATAAGAATTTTTATCGAATACCCGTATTTGGTGCGATTAGTCATTTTATAGGAACAGTAGAAGTAGTGGGCTACTCACCAGGATATGACCCGTTTATGAATGCACCAATGTCGAGTTCACAATCAAGAGTAAGAGAATTAAGACAATACCTTTTTGATTTTTATACAGGTGATATTTTTGAATTTAGTTTAGAAATGCTGGAAGAACTTCTTAAACGTGATGCAGAAGTATATAATGAGTTTATGAAATTAAGTAAAAAGAAACGGAAAGAATACGCCACCAAATTTATTAGAATGTACAATGAAAAACATTTAGTGTATTTTCCAAAAGGATAATTTAGTACAAAAGCTATTCTCCTGCTGCTAAGATCATTTCTTTAATTGTGTAGTATTGTTTCATCTTTAAGTTACGCTCCTTACGCCATCCATTTGATGTATTGATGTTAAAATGTTGTGCCACTTCTTTATAGCTCATATTTGAGAGAAAAGCATTTACAAAATCATAATCCTTTAAGCGCCAAGAGTCAAGGTAATCTTCATAAATCATAAATAAGTTATTAAGATGTAAACTCTTTTTTTCATTACCTGTAATAATTAAAAAACGGCTATCCGTTTTTTTAATTAGATCTAAATTTTTACGTGCATCAATTAACCCAAATCCTAATCGCTCGTAAGCCTGGTGCTTACTTTGTATGCTTTTTATTTTGTCATGATATAAAACATGTTTTAATTTAAACTCTAATTTGTTTTCTATAATACATTCTTCAATGTCAAATAAGATATTTAAACTTGTGGATAGGTTATTTGTAATGCCTTGAAATTCAAAAGGCATAACCATATCTAATTCGGTTATAAATGTTTCTTTATGAAGTTTATTTATAACAGAAATTAAATTTTTTAAATCGTTTTGTACAGATTTATCGGTGGTTTTCTTAGTTGGTTTAACCGCCGACATTATTATAAAATGTTCCAAAATTTATTTACAAATTTTAAAGTGTAATACAGTTCATTATCAAATTATATATTGTTATTATGTTTTATTTTCCTATTTAACAAAACTTTTAGTGTACAAATCAATCCATGCTTGTACATTCATTTTTTGCATCAATTCACCTATTAGTTTTAATGGAATATCATCTATCTTCTTAAATCGAATACAAGATTTACCCATATCAAGCTTAGTTTTGCAATGCTTAGGATATGCAGTAGTGAACCAATTTAAGAGTTTAGCATCAGCATATATTCCCATGTGGTAGATAGCAATAAAGTTTTTTTGAGAAGCAATGCTTACAAATGGCAAGGGTAACCCTGGTTTACAATGATAGCCTTTAGGATATAATTTGTGGGGAACAACATAACTTATCATGCCGTAATTCATACACTCTTCAAAACCTTGAGGTATGTTTTTCTTAAT